>NZ_JBDJLK010000040.1:0-53319 GCF_039673335.1 Pseudomonas sp. TWI929 | reverse complement strand
ATTTATGCGGCAAAGCTGCTATCCCGGGGCCGCTCTGCGGCCCTATCGCGACACAAGGCCGCTCCCACAGGGGACCGCGCCAGATTCTGGATATTGTGTAAGCCTGGGGGCTTATTCGTGAGTCAGCTCCAGCACCCGGTCCACCAGCTTGTAGATCCCGCCAGCCGCTTCGCTGATCGACTTGGCTTCCATGTACGCCGGGGTAGTCACCAGCTTGCGCTGGGTATCTTCGACAATATCGTGCACATCGCACTGTTCATGGGTGCCACCCATCTTCACCACGGCCGCCGCGGTGCCCGCGTCAGTACCAATCGTGCAGACCACGCCCGGCCCGTAGATCTTCGCCGCCAGCGCTGGCGAGATGCAGATCAGGCCTACCGGCTTGCAGGCGTCGGCAAAGGCTTCGGCCAAGGCCAGCACGTCCGGGTGGACGCTGCAGTTGGCGCCTTCCACGGCAAAGTTGGACAGGTTCTTCGCCGCCCCGAAGCCACCCGGCACGATCAATGCGTCGAAGTCTTCGGCCTTGGCCTCGCGGATGTCCTTGACCTCGCCGCGGGCAATACGCGCCGATTCCACCAGCACATTGCGCGACTCGGGCATCTCCTCGCCGGTCAGGTGGTTGATGACATGCATCTGCGCAATGTTCGGCGCGAAGCACTGCACCTGCGCACCGCGCTGGTCGAGGCGCAGCAGGGTGATCACGCTTTCGTGGATTTCGGCGCCGTCATATACGCCACAGCCGGAAAGAATCACCGCTACTTTTTTTGTCATGCTTTTTACTCCAGTGTCGAGGCGCTAAATGTCCTCTAGTTTGGCAGATGTCGCCATAGGGATTCCTGCGAGTGCGTCCTAATCTTGGCAAGTAGCCCCTGAGATCGTGCCCATGGACCTGATACTGCTGGCTGTGCCGTTCTTCTTCGTGCTGATCGCCGTCGAGCTGGTGGCCGACCGTGTGCGTGGCCAGCGCAACTTCACCCTGGCCGACTCGATCAACAGCCTGAGCACCGGCGCGTTGTCGACCAGTACCGGGTTGCTGACCAAAGGCGTGGGGCTGGTCAGCTATGCGCTGGCCTTCGAGCACCTGGCGCTTGTGCGCCTGCCGGCACACGCGTGGTGGGTGTGGCTGTTGGCCTTTGTCCTGTACGACTTCTGCTATTACTGGCTGCACCGCCTCGGCCATGAGCGCAACGTGCTGTGGGCTGCGCATTCGGTGCATCACCAAAGCGAGGAGTACAACCTCACCACCGCGTTGCGCCAGACCAGTAGCGGCTTCATCTTCTCGTGGCTCTTCTACCTGCCACTGGCGTTGGTCGGCGTGCCACCACTGGTGTTCATCACCGTGGCCTCGCTCAACCTGCTGTACCAGTTCTGGGTGCATACCCGGCACATTCCCAAGCTCGGTTGGCTCGAGTGGGTGTTGATCACGCCATCCAACCATCGCGTCCACCATGCGCAAAACCCTGCTTACTTGGATCGCAATTACGGCGGCGTGTTCATTCTCTGGGACCGCCTGTTCGGCACCTTCAAGGAGGAAGACCCGGCTGTGCCGGTAGTGTTCGGGGTGACCACGCCGCTGGCCAGCTGGAACCCGCTGTGGGCCAACCTGCAGTTCTATGCCCAGCTCTGGCACGATGCCCGGCACACCGCCAGCCTGTGGGACAAGCTGCGTATCTGGTTCATGCCTACCGGCTGGCGCCCGGCCGATGTGGCTGCGCGCTACCCGCAGGCCAAGCAGGACTTGGCGCTGTTTCGCAAGTTCGAGGTTGCCCTGGGCCGCGCGCAGCAGGCCTACGTGGCGGCGCAATTCGTGGTTTACGTGGCCTTGGGCAGCTATTTGATGGACGTGGTCGAGCAGGTGCCGGCTGCCGCGCTGGTGCTCGGCTGGTCGCTGATGGCGTTTGGCTTGTTCGTGCTGGGCGCGCTGCTGGAGAACCGGCCCTGGGCGGTGCGCCTGGAGCTGGTGCGGCTGTTGTTGAATGCGCCGGCGCTGTACCTGGCCGGCGCCTTGGGCTTAGCGGTGGTCGCGCCGCTGGCGTGGTTCCTGTTCGTGGCTTACAGCCTGCTCAGCCTCTGGGGCCTGGGCCTCGCCCGCCGCCTTGCGCTCCGCACGCAGGGTGCGGAAGCGCCGGCGCAGCCACAGCAGGCCGCCCAGCGCCAACAGGCCGCCGAGCACCCATAGCTCGTAGCGCTTCACGTTGCCCAGCAGGCCTTCGAGGATGGCGCCGAAGTGATAGGCAGCCGCACCCAGGGCAATTGCCCAGATCGCTGCACCAATGCCGTTCAGCAGCAGGTAGCGGCGTGGCGGGTAGCCCGACAGGCCAATCGCCACCGGCATGACCGTGCGCAGGCCATAGACAAAGCGGAAACTCAGCACCCAGATGTCGGGGTGGCGGCGGATGTGATCCAGCGCCCGGTCACCCATCGCCTGCCAGCGCGGCTTGCGCGCCAAAATCCTGCGCCCGTGGCGACGGCCCATGAAGTACCACAACTGGTCGCCGGCGTAGCTGCCGAAGAACGCCACCAGGCACACCAGCTTGATGTCCATGTAACCGCGGAATGCAAGGAATCCCGCAAGCACCAGGATGGTCTCGCCTTCAAAGAAGGTGCCTAGAAAAAGGGCGAAGTAGCCGAAATCCTGCAGGAATTGTTGAAGCATTTTCTGAGGTGCTGGCGAAATGAACGCGCAGCCTACCCCTTCGCGCGCATTCGTGAAAGTGTCCAAATGTGTCTCGACGTGAACAATTCCTACACGGACAATGCCGGGAGCCACGCGCCATGGCTTGCACTGGCGTGTAACACAGGCGTCATAATGGGCGCTTATCTTGCCGCTCAATAGATGATAGGGCGTTAACGTCCTCAGGAACGCCAGATGAATAATGAAGTGCTAAGCCCTGTCGCGATCAAGGATGCTCAGGAGCTCCCCGAAGAGATGGTGCAAACCCCGCCAGACCTGCCGCCTCCGGCCCCGGAAGCTGTTGCGGAGCCTGCAGTGGAACTGGTGGCCGAGCCTGTAGCTCCGGCCCCGGCACCTGCCCCGGCCATCAACGTTCCAGGTCTCGACGACAGCAGCCTGTACATTCATCGCGAACTCTCGCAGCTGCAGTTCAACATCCGCGTGCTGGAACAGGCGCTGGACGAGAACTACCCGTTGCTCGAACGCCTCAAGTTCCTGTTGATCTTCTCCAGCAACCTCGACGAGTTCTTCGAAATCCGCGTCGCAGGCCTGAAGAAGCAGATCAATTTCGCCCGTGAACAGGCCGGTGCCGACGGTCTGCAGCCGCACCAGGCGCTGGCACGCATCAGCGAGCTGGTGCACTTCGAGGTGGAGCGCCAGTACGCGATCCTCAACGATGTGCTGCTGCCGGAGCTGGAAAAGCACCAGATCCGCTTCATCCGCCGCCGTTACTGGACGCCCAAGCTCAAGACCTGGGTACGCCGCTACTTCCGCGACGAAATTGCCCCGATCATCACCCCGATCGGCCTCGACCCGACTCACCCGTTCCCATTGCTGGTGAACAAGAGCCTCAACTTCATCGTCGAGCTTGAAGGTGTCGACGCCTTCGGCCGCGATTCGGGCCTTGCGATCATCCCGGCCCCGCGCCTGCTGCCGCGGGTCATCCGCGTGCCGGAAGAGGTAGGTGGCCCGGGCGCCAACTACGTGTTCCTGTCGTCGATGATCCACGCGCACGCCGACGACCTGTTCCAGGGCATGAAGGTAAAGGGCTGCTATCAGTTCCGCCTGACCCGCAACGCCGACCTGGCGCTGGACTCCGAAGAGGTCGACGACCTGGCCCGCGCCTTGCGTGGCGAGCTGTTCTCGCGCCGCTACGGCGACGCCGTGCGCCTGGAAGTGGCCGATACTTGCCCGAAACACCTGTCGGACTACCTGCTCAAGCAGTTCAGCCTCAGCGAAAGCGAGCTGTACCAGGTCAACGGCCCGGTCAACCTCACCCGCCTGTTCAGCATCACCGGCCTGGACAGCCACCCTGAGCTGCAGTACACGCCGTTCACCCCGGCGATCCCCAAGCTGCTGCAAAACGCCGACAACATCTTCAGTGTGATCAGTAAGCAGGACATCCTGCTGATGCACCCGTTCGAGTCCTTCACCCCGGTTGTAGACCTGCTGCGCCAAGCCGCCAAGGACCCGCACGTGCTCGCCGTGCGCCAGACCCTGTACCGCTCCGGGGCCAACTCGGAAATCGTCGACGCCCTGGTGGACGCGGCGCGTAACGGCAAGGAGGTCACTGCGGTGATCGAGTTGCGTGCGCGTTTCGACGAAGAGTCCAACCTGCAGATGGCCAGCCGCCTGCAAGCGGCGGGTGCGGTGGTGATCTACGGCGTGGTCGGTTTCAAGACCCACGCCAAGATGATGCTGATCTTGCGCCGCGAGCAGGGCGAGATCGTGCGTTATGCGCACCTGGGTACCGGTAACTACCACGCCGGCAACGCCCGCCTGTACACCGACTACAGCCTGCTGACCTCAGACGACGCCCTTACCGAGGACGTCGGCAAGCTGTTCAGCCAGCTGATCGGCATGGGCAAGACCCTGCGCATGAAGAAGCTGCTGCACGCGCCGTTCACCCTGAAAAAGGGCATGCTCGACATGATCGCGCGGGAAACCCAGTTTGCCCTCGAAGGCAAGCCGGCGCACATCATCGCCAAGTTCAACTCGCTGACCGACGCCAAGGTCATCAAGGCGCTGTACAAGGCCAGCCAGTCGGGCGTGAAGATCGACCTGGTGGTGCGTGGCATGTGCTGCCTGCGCCCAGGCATTCCGGGGGTTTCGCACAACATCCAGGTGCGCTCGATCATCGGCCGCTTCCTTGAGCACACGCGGGTGTTCTACTTCCTCAATGGCGGCGAAGAGCAGATCTACCTGTCCAGTGCCGACTGGATGGAGCGCAACCTCGACAAGCGCGTCGAAACTTGCTTCCCGGTGGAGGGCAAGAAGCTGTTGCTGCGGGTGAAGAAGGAGCTGGAAGGCTACCTGACCGACAACACCCACGCCTGGACCTTGCAGCCAGACGGGCGCTACGTGCGCAGCACCCCGACCGGCAACCAGAACCCGCGCAGTGCCCAGGCGACCCTGCTGGAGCGCCTGAGCAACCCGGTCCTCAACGTACGCTGAGGACGAAGCCGACCCGGGCCAGCCACTCCGCCTCGTTGGCGAAGTCGGCCTGGGTCAGCTGGTTCTGCTCCAGCCAGCCTTCAGGGAAGGCTACATCCAGGCTGTCATCGGCAGCTTTCAGTTCTACCTTCGGCATCTGCTGGTTGCCACGGATGTGGTGGAACAGGATGGCGAAGCGCAGCAACACGCACAGGCGCAGCAGCTTGATGCCTTCTTCACCCAGTTCGGCGAACTTGTCCTTGGGGATGTTGCGGCGGTGGCCGCGCACCAGCAAGGCCATCATCTGCTGGTCCTCGCGGGAGAAGCCCGACAGGTCGGAGTGCTCGATCAGGTAGGCGCCATGCTTGTGGTAGTGGTAGTGGGCGATATCCATGCCGATTTCGTGCACTTTCGCCGCCCAGCCCAGCAGATCGCGCCAGTTTCCATCTTTAAGCTGCCAGGTCTCGGCCACTTGGTCGAAGGCGTGCAGGGCCTTGCGCTCGACGCGCGCGGCCTGCCCCTGATCGACGTGGTAGCGCTCCATCAGCGAGTTCAGGGTACGTTCGCGCACGTCTTCGTGGTGGTGGCGGCCCAGCAGGTCGAACAGCACGCCTTCACGCAGGGCGCCGTCGCAGTGGTCCATGCGTTGCAGTTCCAGGGCGTCGAAGATCGCTTCGAGAATCGCCAGGCCCGCCGGGAAGATGGTACGGCGGTCCGGTTTGACCCCGTCGAAGTCGATCTTGTCGACCTCACCCAGCTTGAACAGCTTGCGCTTGACCCAGTTCAGGCCTTCGGCGTTGACCTCGCCATTGCCCAGGCCACCGGCCTTGATGGCGGCGCCGATGGCGCGGATGGTGCCGGACGAGCCGATGGCCTCGTCCCAGGTCAGGCGGTGCAGGGCATTCTCGATGCTCATCAGCTCCAGGCGTGCGGCGGTATAGGCCTGGGCGTAGCGGGCCGGGGTGATCTTGCCGTCGCGGAAATAGCGTTGGGTGAAGCTGACGCAGCCCATCTGCAGGCTTTCGCGCAGCAGCGGCTCGAAGCGCTGGCCGATGATGAACTCGGTACTGCCGCCGCCGATGTCGGCGACCAGGCGCTTGCCGGGGGTGTCGGCCAGGGTGTGCGACACGCCCAGGTAGATCAGGCGCGCTTCTTCACGGCCGGAGATGACCTCGACCGGGTGGCCGAGGATGGCTTCGGCGCGCTGGATGAATTCGTTGCGGTTGCGCGCTTCGCGCAATGCGTTGGTACCGACGATGCGCACGGAGCCTGCCGGCATGCCGTTGATCAGTTGAGAAAAGCGCTTGAGGCAATCCAGGCCTCGCTCCATTGCCTCTTCACTGAGTTTGCGTTCTTCGTCGATGCCAGCGGCCAGCTGAACCTTCTCCCCAAGCCGCTCGAGAATGCGGATTTCGGTATGGTGGGCCTTGGCCACGACCATGTGGAAACTGTTGGAGCCAAGGTCGATGGCGGCGATCAGGGACAGGTTCTTCGCGATGGTATGCGGCATGATCTGGAGGTTCTCGGTCGTTTACCTGGCAATCGTGCCACGATAGCAGGCTGTCGCCAACGCGTGGCACGCAAGCCATTGAGCTGGCCTTGATACAAGGCAATGTGCCATTCGATGCTATGACACTTGTGTGACAGTTTCGATTCGCGGCCTCTTGCACAACTATAGTTACACTCAATCGTCGGCGGCTTCCTGTAGAGGGCGGGGGCGGCTATGATGGGCAACGTTTTTTATTGCTTACGACCTTGGAGATTTCCATGAGCGACAAAATCAAACACGTCACCGACGCCAGCTTCGAAGCCGACGTACTGCAGGCTCAAGGCCCGGTGCTGGTCGACTACTGGGCTGAATGGTGTGGCCCATGCAAGATGATCGCTCCGGTCCTGGACGACATCGCTGCCACCTACGAGGGCAAACTGACCGTCGCCAAGCTGAACATCGACGAGAACCAGGAAACCCCGGCCAAGCACGGCGTGCGTGGCATCCCGACGCTGATGCTGTTCAAGAACGGCAACGTCGAAGCGACCAAGGTTGGCGCACTGTCGAAATCGCAGCTGGCCGCGTTCCTCGACGCCCACCTGTGATGTAAAAAGCCCCGCAAATGCGGGGCTTTTTTTTGCCCGAAGGGCCTGTGGGAGCGGGTTTGCCCGCGAATTCGATATTGAACCCACTGCAGCCTTCGCGGGTAAACCCGCTCCCACAGGGCACGATTTACCCGGCCAAAACCACTAGACGTCGAAAAAAGCAAGTGTTACATTCGGCCTCGCACTGCTTCTCCAGTGCCCTCTACACGCCGTCGCCGAAGCATCCCTAATTCGAATCAGTACGCGATCTTGTCGCCATCTAGCGGCGCGGCCTCATTAAGCCAGTAGCTTAATTCTCCCTTCTTACATGATTACGTCACTCCCCTTATGAACCTGACTGAACTCAAGCAAAAGCCGATTACCGATCTTTTGGAAATGGCCGAACAGATGGGCATCGAAAACATGGCCCGTTCGCGCAAACAGGACGTGATTTTCGCCCTGCTGAAGAAGCACGCGAAAAGCGGCGAAGAGATCTCGGGTGACGGCGTGCTGGAGATTCTCCAGGATGGTTTCGGTTTCCTGCGTTCGGCTGATGCGTCCTACCTGGCCGGCCCTGACGATATCTACGTCTCGCCTAGCCAGATCCGCCGCTTCAACCTGCGTACCGGCGACACCATCGTCGGCAAGATCCGCCCGCCGAAGGAAGGGGAGCGTTACTTCGCCCTGCTGAAGGTCGACACCATCAACTTCGACCGCCCGGAAAACGCGAAGAACAAGATCCTCTTCGAAAACCTGACGCCGCTGTTCCCGAACAAGCGCCTGAAGATGGAGGCCGGTAACGGCTCCACCGAAGACTTGACCGGCCGCGTCATCGACCTGTGCGCCCCGATCGGCAAAGGCCAGCGTGGCCTGATCGTCGCTCCGCCGAAAGCCGGTAAGACGATCATGCTGCAGAACATCGCGGCCAACATCACCCGCAACAACCCCGAGTGCCACCTGATCGTCCTGCTGATCGACGAGCGCCCGGAAGAAGTGACCGAAATGCAGCGCACCGTGCGCGGCGAAGTGGTTGCCTCCACCTTCGACGAGCCGCCAACCCGCCACGTGCAGGTTGCCGAGATGGTGATCGAGAAGGCCAAGCGCCTGGTCGAGCACAAGAAGGACGTGGTCATCCTGCTGGACTCCATCACCCGTCTGGCGCGTGCCTACAACACCGTCATCCCAAGCTCCGGCAAGGTGCTGACCGGTGGTGTCGACGCCCACGCCCTGGAGAAGCCGAAACGCTTCTTCGGTGCCGCGCGTAACATCGAGGAAGGCGGTTCGCTGACCATCATCGCCACCGCGCTGGTCGAAACCGGCTCGAAGATGGACGAAGTGATCTACGAAGAGTTCAAGGGCACCGGCAACATGGAGCTGCCGCTGGACCGCCGCATCGCCGAGAAGCGTGTGTTCCCGGCCATCAACATCAACCGTTCCGGTACCCGCCGCGAAGAGCTGCTGACCGCCGACGACGAACTGCAGCGCATGTGGATCCTGCGCAAGCTGCTGCACCCGATGGACGAAATCGCCGCCATCGAGTTCCTGGTCGACAAGCTCAAGCAGACCAAGACCAACGACGAGTTCTTCCTGTCGATGAAGCGCAAGTAAGCTTCGATCGATCAAGCAAAAAGCCGGGGAAACCCGGCTTTTTGCTGTTTGTCACAAAAGACTGTTCGCCAGCACCCTGAATGCAGGCCACCATGCTGCCTGCGGGTTGCCATGCCTCCCAAGGCACTTTGCCTCCCTCCAAGAGCCAGCTCGCATAGCCGGCTGGCTAAAAAGCCGACACGGAATTGTCTCTTTTAAGGTACATTATGGATGTACGCAGTTCATCACGTTCTATCCGCCAATGGCGTGGATCTCTACCAGGCATGGTTGGACACCATTCGCGACACAAGGGTTAAGGCACGAATCACTACAAGGCTCGACCGGGCAGCGCAGGGCCATTTTGGCCTAACCGAGCCAGTGGGTGATGGCGTGTTCGAGATGAAACTGGACTTCGGGCCAGGCTACCGCATCTATTACGCCACCGTTGGGCGGAGGATTATTTTCCTGCTCGGTGGTGGTTCGAAAGACCGGCAGCAGGCCGATATTGATCAAGCCAGATCACTTTGGCGCAGGCACAAGGTAAAGCTATGACCGGCACACGTCCCCATGAAGAAAGTGTTCTCGAAATGCTCCGCAACGACGAATCCTTCGCCATCGATTATCTCGCCGTGGCGCTTGAGGAGATCGATGAGCCTGGTGGCGCTGCAGGGTTTCTGACGGCGGTTCGGCGTGTGGCTGAAGCGCGCGGCGGCATGGGCAACCTTTCTCAGGCTACCGGGCTTGCTCGTCCCAACCTTTATCGGGCGTTGGCAGCGGACGGCGACCCAAAGTTGTCGACTGTGCTGAAGGTGCTGCAAGCGCTTGGCATCGGGCTGTCGAAGGTGGTTTCACATAATCGGTGAAGCGCAAGCAAGCCTCTACATCAGGTAATGATTGGGGCTGCTTCGCAGCCCATCGCCGGCAAGCCAGCTCCCACAGGTACTGCATAGCTTTCGAGGCTTGTGTCGAACCTGTGGGAGCTGGCTTGCCGGCGATGGAGCGCGAAGCGGCCCCAAGTCATATTTGGCCATTGGGCACCGAACGGCGCTACACTCTGCACCCCCGACCGATACGGCCAACACGAGGCTCCTGCATGCAGTATCGCGACTTGCGCGACTTCATCCGTGGCCTGGAACAGCGCGGCGAGCTCAAGCGCATCCAGGTTCCGATCTCCCCCGTTCTGGAAATGACCGAGGTCTGCGACCGCACCTTGCGTGCCAAAGGCCCGGCATTGCTGTTCGAAAAGCCCACCGGCTTTGACATCCCGGTGCTCGGCAACCTGTTCGGCACCCCGGAGCGCGTGGCCATGGGCATGGGCGCGGAGTCGGTCGATGAACTGCGCGAAATCGGCAAGCTGCTGGCCTTCCTCAAGGAACCCGAGCCGCCGAAGGGCCTGAAGGATGCCTGGTCGAAGCTGCCGATCTTCAAGAAAGTCGTGTCGATGGCGCCAAAAGTGGTCAAGGACGCGGTGTGCCAGGAAGTGGTGGTCGAGGGTGACGATGTCGACCTCGGCGCACTGCCGATCCAGCACTGCTGGCCGGGCGACGTGGCGCCGCTGATCACCTGGGGCCTTACCGTGACTCGCGGCCCGAACAAGGACCGCCAGAACCTGGGCATCTACCGCCAGCAGGTAATCGGCCGCAACAAGGTCATCATGCGTTGGCTCAGCCACCGTGGCGGTGCCCTCGACTACCGCGAGTGGTGCGAGAAGAACCCCGGCCAGCCGTTCCCGGTAGCCGTGGCCCTGGGCGCCGACCCAGCGACCATCCTGGGTGCCGTGACCCCGGTACCGGATACCCTCTCCGAATACGCCTTTGCCGGCCTGCTGCGTGGCAACCGTACCGAGCTGGTCAAGTGCCGTGGCAGCAACCTGCAGGTGCCTGCCACCGCCGAAATCATCCTGGAAGGCGTGATCCACCCGGGCGAAATGGCCCCGGAAGGCCCGTACGGCGACCACACCGGCTATTACAACGAAGTGGACAGCTTCCCGGTGTTCACCGTCGAGCGCATCACCCACCGGCAAAAGCCGATCTACCACAGCACCTACACCGGCCGCCCGCCAGATGAGCCGGCCATTCTCGGTGTGGCGCTGAACGAAGTGTTCGTGCCGATCCTGCAGAAGCAGTTCCCGGAAATCACCGACTTCTACCTGCCGCCAGAAGGCTGCTCGTACCGCATGGCAGTGGTAACCATGAAGAAGCAGTACCCAGGCCACGCCAAGCGTGTGATGCTGGGTGTGTGGTCGTTCCTGCGACAGTTCATGTACACCAAGTTCGTTATTGTTACCGACGACGATATCAACGCCCGCGACTGGAACGATGTGATCTGGGCCATTACCACGCGCATGGACCCCAAGCGTGATACGGTGATGATCGACAACACCCCGATCGACTACCTCGACTTCGCGTCGCCGGTATCAGGGCTGGGGTCGAAGATGGGCCTGGATGCCACGCACAAGTGGCCGGGCGAGACTACACGCGAATGGGGACGGGTCATCGTCAAGGACGAAGCCGTCACCCGCCGTATCGATGAGCTGTGGGATCAGTTGGGAATAGATTGATGCAGGTAACGTTGCAGCCGTCCGGGGCGGTGCTGGCGCTCGAACCCGGGGAGCGGATCCTGGATGGAGCGCGGCGGTTGGGCTATGACTGCCCGAACAGCTGCCGCAATGGCAATTGCCATGTTTGCGCCGCGTTGTTGGTCGAAGGCCGGGTACGCCAGGGTGGTGAAGTCCGCGACCATGGCGAGTTGTTTACCTGTATTGCCGAACCGCTGGAGGACTGCGTGTTGCTCTGGGATGGTGTGCTCGCCCTGGGCGAGCTGCCGGTGCGCAAGCTGGCGTGCAGTGTCAGTGAGTGCGTCGAGGTCGGTGGCGACGTCTGGCGCGTGCGTTTGCGCGCGCCTGCCGGCAAGCCGCTGCGCTACCACGCCGGGCAATACCTGATGATCGAGCGTGAGGGCGGCAAGCAGGCGGCCTTCTCGCTGGCCTCCGCGCCGCATGCCGGACGCGAGCTGGAGCTGCATGTACTGGCGCGTGAGCCCAGTGCGCTGCAACTGATCGCGCAACTGCAGCGAGACCGCCTGGCGCGTATCGAAATGCCGTTTGGCGACACCCACCTGGCCGAGCTGCCCGACGGGCCGCTGGTGCTGATTGCCGCTGGCACCGGCATGGGCCAGATGCACAGCCTGGTCGAGCACTGTCGGGCTCAGGGTTTCAAGTACCCGGTACACCTGTACTGGGGCGTGCGCCGGCCCGAAGATTTCTACCAGATCGAACACTGGGACGAATGGCAGCGCCTGCCCAACCTGTTCCTGCACCAGGTGGTCAGCGACCTGTGCGGCTGGGAAGGCCGTTTCGGCATGCTGCATGAGGCGGTCTGTGAAGACATCGCCGACCTGAATACCGTGCATGTATATGCCAGCGGCTCGCCGAACATGATCTATGCCACCCTCGACGCCCTGGTCGAAGCGGGTATGGATGCGCACCGCATGCGTGCCGATGTATTTGCCTACGCCCCACGCGGCTAATAACCGAAGTTTGCAAACACGGGTATAAGGCGGTAATTGTTACCGCCTTGGCTAATAACTTTCACAGTTGCCGAAACAGTATTTCCCAATCGTCGGGACCGCGCATGAAACTCTGGTGCGAGGGCTTGAGTATTCCTGCAATTCTGTCCTATGGTTACTGCAAGCGCCCTTGGCGCAGCGGCCTTGGGCCGCACTGTAATCGAATTTCGCTACATCCGTAGTTTACAGGGATAATGGCGGCAGCTTATGTCGGCACTTGAAAGTATGTCCTGGGAAGTTTCATATCCTCCGGCACTCGACTTCGGTCAGCAACATACCCGCGAACAGTTGTTCAACTCCATGAAGACGACCATGTCTCGCCATCAGGGCGGGCCGGTGTGGCTGTTCGCCTATGGTTCGTTGATCTGGCGCCCGGAGTGCAATTCGGTGGAACGCCAGCGCGCGCGGGTACATGGTTATCACCGCGGCTTGTACTTGTGGTCACACGAGCACCGCGGCACCCCGGAAACCCCCGGGCTGGTGTTTGGCCTGGACCGCGGTGGATCCTGCAGTGGCTTTGCCTATCGGCTGGATGAAAGCAACCTGGACGATTCGCTGATGGCCCTTTGGCAACGCGAGATGCCATACCCGGCGTACCGGCCGCACTGGCTCAGCTGCCGGTTGGGCGATGGCAGCAAGGTGCAAGCCTTGGGCTTTGTGCTGGAGCGGCATTTGCCGTGCTATGCCGGCAACCTGCCGGATACCTTGCTCAGCCAGATCCTGGCCAGTGCCAAAGGGCGCTATGGCACCACGCGCGACTATGTCGAGCAGACCTTGCATGCCCTGCGCAGCCACCAGATGCCTGATCGCAACCTGGAGGCGCGGTTCAGGCGTTGCCATAACCTGCGTGAGGTTTGAGTTTTTGGGGCCGCTTTGCGGCCCCCAAATCAACGGGCCAGCACCACCAACTTACCCACAGCCTTCCGCTGCCCCAGTTGCTCAATGGCAGCCCCGGCCTCGGCCAGTGGATAAGTCTGCGACACCAGTGGCTTCAACTTGCCTTCGGCATGCCAGGCAAACAGCTGCCGGAAGTTGGCCGCATTGTCTTCCGGCTGACGCTGGGCAAACGCCCCCCAGAACACCCCCAGCACTGCCGCGCCCTTGAGCAGCACCAGGTTAGCCGCAAGCTTCGGGATGCTCCCGCTGGCAAAACCTACCACCAGCAGCCGGCCATTCCAGGCCAGCCCGCGCACCGCCTGCTCGAACAGCTCGCCGCCCACCGGGTCGTAGATCACGTCCACGCCCTGGCCGCCGGTCAGGCGCTTGATCTCGTCGCGCAGGCTGGTCTGGCTGTAGTCGATCAGCTCATCCGCCCCGGCCGCCTTGGCCACGGCCAGTTTCTCGGCGCTGCTGGCGGCCGCGATCACCCGCGCGCCCATGGCCTTGCCGATCTCTACCGCCGCCAGGCCGACCCCGCCGGATGCGCCCAGCACCAGCAAGGTTTCGCCTGCCTTCAGCTGGCCGCGCTGGCGCAGGGCGTGCATCGAGGTGCCATAGGTCATGCCGAAGGCTGCCGCAGTGGTGAAGTCCATGCTCGCCGGGATCGGCAGCACGTTGTAGAACGGCACCGCCACCTGCTCGGCGAACGCACCCCAGCCGGTGAGCGCCATGACACGGTCGCCGACTTTGAACGTGCCGGCCTTTTCCCCGACTGCGGCCACCACGCCCGCCGCTTCGCCACCGGGGGAGAACGGCAACGGTGGCTGGAACTGGTATTTGCCTTCGATGATCAGGGTATCGGGGAAGTTGACCCCGGCGGCCTGTACATCCAGCAGGATCTCGTTTTTCTTCGGGACCGGGTTGGCCACTTCTTCCAGCACCAGGTCGCGCGCCGGGCCCAGGGTTTTACACAACACAGCTTTCATCGGGGCTATTCCTTTGCGGGTAGTGGCCGATAAGTGTAGGGGGGCCGCCTGCCCGGTCAACGAGCATGGCCCGCCCTGATGTGCAGGCATAAGTGGCGGCACAAGCCCGGGCTTGGGTTTGTGCGGCATGCTGGGTAAGCTGGCGCCAACTGTATTGAGGAGCGAATTCGTGAAAGCGTGGATCTTGATGGTGCTGGCACTGCTGCTGCCGGCTGCGGCCATGGCCGAAGAAGCCAAGGAAGGGGCGCCCAAGGTCGCCTACATCAGCCTGACCCCGCCCTTTGTCGGCAACTATGCCCTCGACGGCGGCCCGCGGCTGCGCGTGTACAAGGCCGACGTGGCCCTGCGTGTAACCGGTGACGAAGCGGCCAAGGCGGTGCAGCACCACGAACCGCTGATCCGCAACCAGCTGGTGGCGCTGTTCACCCAGCAGTCGGTGGACAGCATGAGCAACGTCGAAGCCAAGGAGCACCTGCGCCAGGAGGCGCTGAAGCAGGTGCAGCAGGTGATGGAAGCGGAAGAGGGCAAGCCGATTGTAGAAGACCTGCTGTTCAACAACCTGATCGTGCAGTAACCCGCTCGTTCGAGTTAACGTGCTTCGGGTTTAATCTTCTTTCAATGACTTGGCAGGGACCTGTGGGAGTTTCGGCTTTTGTTCAGGACGCCAGGCTGCGGCGAAACCGCGCCAACGCTACGCTGAAGAACACCAGGCCGATCATGGCCAGCGCCAGGATATCCGGCCACACCACAGTCCACCCGGCATCGCGGAACAGGATCGCGGCACCAAGGCTGACGAAATGCGTCGACGGCGATCCTTGCATCACCCATTGCAGCCACTGCGGCATGCTGTCCAGCGGTGTGCTGCCGCCAGACAGCAACAGCATCGGGATGATCACCGGGATCGCCAACAGGCCGAACTGCGGCGTCGAGCGCGCCAGGGTGGCAAGGAAGATGCCCAGTGCGGTACTGGCGAACAGGTACAGCGCAGTCACGGCCAGGAATAGCCCCATCGAGCCGGACAGCGGCACCCCCAGTGCGCCCTTGACCACCACCACCAGCGAAATCCAGGTGCAGATCACTACCACCAGCGCGTTGCTGGCGATTTTCGCCAGCATGATCTCCAGCGCGGTCAGCGGCAGCACCAGCAAATGGTCGAGGGTGCCGTGCTCGCGTTCGCGCAACAGCGCGGTGCCGGTGAGGATGATAGCCAGGATGGTGATGTTGTTGACGATCTGGATCACCGCCAGGAACCAGCCCCCCTCCAGGTTGGGGTTGAACAGGGCCTTGGGGTTGATTAGCACCGGGCTTTGCACGTTGCCGCGCTGGCTGTAGTCGACCAGCTCACGCTCGAAGATGCGGCCGATGTAGCCGGCGCCCATGAACGCTTGGCTCATGGCCGTGGCATCGACATTGATCTGCAGCTCTGGTGAGCGCCCGGCCAGCAGGTCACTCTGGAAGTTCACTGGTACGTTGATCACGAAGGTGTACTGGCCGCTGTCCATGGCCTGGTCCAGGTGCTCCGGGGCCAGTGGCACGGCGGGCTGGAACTCGGGCGGTTGCAGGGCTTCGCCGAGCTTGCGCGAGAGCAGGCTGTGGTCTTCGTCCACCACCGCGACACTGGCGTTGTGTACGCCGATCACCGAGCCGGCTGCCGGCATGTAGATGGCCACGCTGAAGGCGTATAGCAGGAACAGCAGCAGCACGCTGTCATGGCGCAGGCTGGTCAGCTCTTTCAGGCCCAGGCGCAGGGTGTGGTTCAGGCGCGACATGTCAGGCCTCCTGCTTTTTCAGCATGGCCAGGCTCAGGCCGGTGAACACGGCAAAGAAGCTCAGCAGGATCAGGCACTGCGGCCACAGCTCGCGCAGGCCCAGCGCCTTGGTGAAGGTGCCGACCGCGATGTCGAGGAAATAGCCCGCCGGGAACAGTTGGCCCATCACCGCCGCCGCGCCGTCCAGCGATGAGCGCGGCACTATCAGCCCGGAAAACTGGATGGTCGGCAGGCTGGTGATGATCATGGTGCCGAGGATCGCCGCAATCTGGGTGCGGGTGAACGCCGAAATCAGCAGGCCCAGGCTGGTGGTCGCCAGCAGGTACGTCACACCGCCACAGGCCAGGGCTAGCACGCTGCCCTTGAGCGGCACGGCGAACAGCCAGCGGTTCATCGCCACCAGCAGCGCCAGGTTGACCAGGCTCACGGCCAGGTAGGGCATCTGCTTGCCGAGCAGGAACTCCAGGCGGGTGAGGGGGGTGGCGTAGAAGTTGGTGATGGAGCCGAGCTCTTTCTCGCGGACGATGCCCAGTGCGGTGAGCATGGCCGGGATGAAGGCCAGGATCAGCGCCATCACCCCCGGGCCGATGGCATTCACGCTGACCACATCCTGGTTGTAGCGAAAACGCGTTTCCAGGCGCACCGGCTCCTGGCGGGGCTGTGGCTGGGGGCTGGCCTTGGCCAGTTGCTCGAGGTTGGCCTGGTGCACGGCTTCCACGTAGTTGCGGCTGGTTTCGGCGCGGAACGGCATGCCGCCGTCGAGCCAGGCCGCTACCACCGGTTGGCGCCCGGCATACAGATCGCGGCCGAAGCCGGGCGGAATCTCCAGCGCCAGTTTGATTTCCGAGCGCTGCAGGCGCTGGTGCATTTCGCGGGTATCGCGGATTGGCGCTTGCTCGGCGAAATAGCGCGAGCCGCGGAAGGCTTCGAGGTAGGCGCGGCTTTGCGGGCTCTGGTCCTGGTCGTGCACGGCGAAGGCGAGGTTTTCCACATCCAGCGAAATGCCGTAGCCGAAGATCACCATCATGAACAGCGCACCCAGCAGGGCGAAGGCCAGGCGCACCTTGTCGCGCAGCAGCTCCTTGCCCTCGCGGCTGGCCACTGCCAGCAAGCGGCGCAGGCTGAAACCTTGGCGCAGCGGTGGCGTGGGCGTGGCTGCCTGTTCCAGCACGGTGGTGTCGGTGGCTTGTGGCGCCAGTTCCTGGGCTTGTTCCAGGCAGCGCACGAACGCGTCTTCCAGGGTCTCGCCCTGGTACTGGCGCTGCAGGGCATCTGGCGTGTCACACGCCAGTACCCGGCCGGCATGCATCAGCGAAATGCGGTCGCAGCGCTGGGCTTCGTTCATGAAGTGGGTGGAGAGGAAAATGGTTACGCCCTGCTCGCGGGACAATTCCACCAACAGGCGCCAGAAGTCGTCGCGAGCGGCCGGGTCGACGCCAGAAGTCGGCTCGTCGAGGATCAGCACTTCCGGGCGGTGCAGCACCGCGACTGCCAGCGATAGGCGCTGGCGCAGGCCAAGGGGCAGGGCGCCGGAAGGTTGCTGGGCGATACCAGCAAGGTCGAAACGCTCGATCAGCTCATCGATGCGCTGGGCGCTCTCGGCCTTGGGCAGGTCGAACAGGCGGGCATGCAAGGCCAGGTTCTGTCGGGTGCTGAGCTCGCCATACAGCGAAAAGCTCTGCGACATGAAACCGACCCGCTTGCGCGTGGCCAGGTCGCTGGCGTCCACCGGGCGGCCCAGCAGGCTGGCGCTGCCTTCGCTGGCCGGCATCAGGCCGGTGAGCACTTTCATGGTGGTGGTCTTGCCGCAGCCATTGGAGCCGAGGAAACCGAATATCTCCCCACGGCCGATGGCAAAGCTGACCTTGTTCACCGCCGTGAAGTCGCCAAAGCGTAGGGTCAGGTCGTGGGCTTCTATGGCGACCGGGCCGTCCGTGGCCGGGCGCGGTGGGATGACCAGTGGCGGGTGTTGCGCCTTGCCCGCGCCCTGGTAGTGGGTGAAGGCGTCGTCCAGCTTGCCGCTGGGGGTGACGGCGGCCAGCTCGTGGCTGGGGCCAGCGGCCAGCAGGCGGCCGCCGTCAAGCATCAGGCAATGCTCGAACTGTTCGGCTTCCTCCATATAGGCGGTGGCCACCAGCAGGGTCAGTTGCGGGCGCTGGGCGCGAACCTGTTCGACCAGCTCCCAGAAGCGCCGCCGCGACAGTGGGTCGACGCCGGTGGTCGGCTCGTCGAGGATCAGCAGGTCCGGCTCGTGGATCAGCGCGCAGCACAGGCCCAGCTTCTGCTTCATGCCACCCGACAGCTTGCCCGCCGGGCGTTCGGCAAAGCGCAGCAGGTCGGTGGCCTGCAGCAGGTTGGTCATGCGCTGCTCGCACTCGCGCCGGCCTAGGCCGAACAGGGTGGCGAAAAAGCGGATGTTCTCGCTGATCGACAGTTCTGGGTACAGGTTGTTGCCCAGCCCCTGCGGCATGAACGCCACTTTCGGGTACAGCGCTGCACGATGACGGCGCTGGCGGATCGAACCGCCTAGTACCTGCAGTTCGCCCTGTTGCAGGCGCTTGACGCCGGCGATCAGCCCCAGCAGGGTCGACTTGCCCGCCCCGTCAGGGCCGATCAGCGCGCAGCGGGTGCCCGCAGGCAGGCTGAAGCCGAGGGTGTGCAAGGCCACCAGGTCGCCATAGCGGTGGCTAATGCCCTCGGCCAGCAGTGCCGGGGCGTTCATTGCAGGTTGGCCGGCCAGTCCACCTTAGCCGTTCGTACATAGCCGGCGCCTGGCATGCCTGGTTTGGCCTGCGGCACGGCGCCCGGGTCGCTCAGGCGCAGTTTGACCCGGAACACCAGCTTCTGCCGTTCGTCGCGGGTTTCCACCTGCTTCGGGGTGAATTGGGCCTTGGCCGCGACAAAGGCCACCTTGGCCGGCAGCGCCTGCTCGGGCAGGGCGTCGAGCACGATGCGCGCTTGGTCGCCTACGGTCAGCTGGCCGCTGGTGGACGCCGGCAGGTAGAGGTTCATGTATTGGTCGCTGGGGTCGATCAGCATCAGCACCCGGCCACCGGCGCCCAGCACTTCGCCGGGCTCGGCCAGGCGCAGCTGGATGACGCCGTCGATGGGCGCGCGCAGGCTGCTGTCATCGATTTCGCTGGTGAGCTGGGCCACTTGGGCCTCGGCGGCGCCGATGGCAGCCTTGATTGCCGCCAGCTGGGCGCGGGCGGCGACCACGGCGGCATTGGCGGTGTCGAAGCGCGCTTGCTGCTGGTCAAGCAGCTGCTGGCTGGCGTATTTGCGCTGGAAGATCTCGCGCACGCGCTTGAGTTCCTGGCTGGCCAGCAGCAGTTCGCTCTGGCGCAATTGCACGCTGGCCTGGGCGGCGGCGTAGTTTTCCCGGGCGCGCAGCACTTCGGCTTCGGCCTGGCTGCGCTGGGCTTCCATGGTGCGGGTGTCGATACGTGCCAGCAGTTGGCCGCGGGTGACCTTGTCGCCTTCGTCGACCACCACTTCGGCCAGGCGGCCGGGGATTTTGCTGGCGATCTGCACTTCGGTGGCTTCGAGGCGGCCGTTGCCCATGCTCAGGCCTTCGGGCAATTGGTCGTTGAGCGACTTCCAGTACCCCAGCCCACCAGCGGCAACGAGCAGGGCGATCAGCGCGGTGGCGAAGATTCTGGGGGCGTATCGGTTCATCGTTCTGCATCCTTGCGGTCGAGCATATTGAATCATGGCCTGCGGCCATACGTGGCGTGTTGATATCGGTCAAGTCCATGACAGGGGCTGCAAAGCAGCCCCAATGGCCTATGACCTTAGCTGCAGTTTCAACGCAATGCGACAATCACCGCCCATTGTTCGGGCGTCACCGGCATCACCGACAGGCGGCTGCCCTTTTGCACCAGCGGCAGTTCGGCCAGGCCGGCCTGCTGTTTCAGCCAACCCAGTTCCAGCACCCGTGGCAGGGTCTGCACATGGGCCACATCCACCGCGCTCCACGGGTTCTTGTCGGCCGTGGCCTTGGCATCGTAGTAGTGGCTTTGCGGGTCCAGCGCGGTAGGGTCCGGGTAGGCCGCGCGGGTGATTTTGGCAATGCCGGCGATACCCGGTTGCGGGCAGCTGGAGTGGTAGAAGAAGAATTCATCGCCAACACTCATGGCCCGCAGGAAATTGCGTGCCTGATAGTTGCGCACGCCGTCCCAGCGCGCTTCGCTCAGCCGGCCGAGGGCCTCGATGGAGAGCTCGTCGGGCTCGGATTTCATCAGCCAGTAGGCCATGGATGCTGCTCCTGAAAAGGTTTGAAATAACCTGTTGCACGAAACCGACAGCCGGTTGGCGTCAAGGTTTGCTTGCAGACGCAGGTTGTCGGAAAATGCGCCCCGTTTAAAGCGCGATGCGCCGGCGGTGCCCAGAAAATCGCCGAGCACTGAACAGTTTGCCTGGGGGGCAATCTTCGATGAATCAACGCAAAAAGCCGGATCTGCTGTGGATCCTGGTGTTCATTTTTGGCTTGGGTGTGGTTACTACCGGTTATGCGCAAGGGTTCCTGGAGCGCAAACAGGACAACGCCTATCAGATGCCGGTCGACGCCAGCCAGCCACAACGTTGATGCCCCCCGCTGGCGCCGCTCAACGCGGCGCCAGGTACCAGCCACGGTCCGAGACCGTGCCCTGCAGCGGTACATCCCAACTGGCCTGCGCCAGCCGCTCGACCTTCTGGCATTCATGCGCCAGGCCCAGCAGTAAAGGCTTCTTCCAGGTTTGCCGACGCGCCTGATAGGCCAGGCTGCGATCATAGAAGCCACCGCCCATCCCGAGGCGACCACCCACTTCGTCGAAACCCACCAGCGGCAGCAGGATCAGGTCCAGCGCCCAGACCGGCCGTTGGCGCTTGCGCTCGGTGACCGGCTCGGGAATACGGAAGCGGTTGGGCTTGAGCTTTTCGCCTTGTTCAAAGCGCTGGAACACCATGCTTGTGCGCGGCCAGGCGTGCAGCACCGGCAGGTAGGTGCGCTTGCCGCGGCGCTGGGCTTCGCGCAGCAGCAGGCAAGGGTCGATCTCGCCGTCGTTGGGCAGGTACAAGGCAATGTGTTTGGCGCGACGGAACAGCGGGTGCTGCGCCAGTTGGCGGTACAGGCCGAGGGTGGCCTGGCGTTGCTGGGCAGGGGTAAGGGCGCGGCGGGCATTGCGAAGCAGGCGGCGGAGTTGAGGTCGGGTGAGCGGCGCGGTGTCGGTCATGGCACGGGCGATCCCAGGTGTGCTGGCCGGCACTCATGGTCGGCCAATACGAATTGCCCGCCACAGGGGGCGGGCAAGAAAATTCAGGCTCCCCGACAAGACCGCTATCGGTGTAGCCCTTGAACCCGAAAGTTCAAGGTGGAGATTGCAGGGGGCGTTAAGGCTTTCCGTCGGGCGGACATGCACACCGGCCCCAGCGTGCAACCCCCGTGGTTGTGCGTATCGGCTCAGGGACATAACCGACTGGCGCATCCCCCAGGGAGTGGCGCCAGTATACCAATCTCAGCCGATTTTGGTATCCGTGTCGTCGGACAGTGCCTGATCGACCCGCTCCAGCAGGTCGCGTACCTGTTCGCGGGTGGTGCCGCCGGCCGGCGCGTCGTTGCGGTCTTCCTGGCGGTGCAGCATTTCGTGAGTGATGTTCAATGCCGCCATGACCGCGATGCGATCGGCCCCGATCACCTTGCCGCTGCTGCGGATCTCGCGCATCTTGCCGTCCAGGTAGCGCGCGGCGCTGACCAGGTTGTTGCGCTCTTCCGGCGGGCAGATGATCGAATATTCCTTGTCGAGGATCTGCACGGTGACGCTATTGCTTGAACTCATGAGTCTTGCTCCAGAGCCTTGAGGCGTAAAATCATCGACTCGACTTTGCGCTTGGCGATCTCGTTCTTTTCGATGAGGTGGGCGCGCTCTTCGCGCCAGGATTTTTCCTGAGCTACTAGGAGTGCATTTTGCCGTTTTAGTTGCTCGACACGTTCGATCAGCAACTCGAATCGGCTCATCAGTGCCTGCAGGTCGTTCTCTTGCGTGGGTTGCACTCGCTTCGCTCCGTCGTTGAGTCACCTGGCGATGATGCCTCTCCCTGGGCGGCAACGGCCAGTGCCGATGGTCTTGGCGCGCCTGCCGGTGCTAGGATACAAGGTCTCCATTCTAGTCATTGCGCCGTCTGGCGCCTAGCTGCCCATGCCCAATACCCAATCGCCCTACATCGCCTTCGCCATGCTGCTTTCGAGCAATGGCCATCCTGTCACCCCGGCCGAACTGCACGGCCTGCTGATCGGCCGCAGCTGCGCCGGTGCCGGCTTTGACGCCGACGGCTGGCTGGCCGACGCTGCCCAGCTACTGGAAACCGAGCCCGGTGACACCGTGCGCAACGCCCTGGTCGGCCTGCAGGAAATGGTCAAGGGCGAGCTCACCAGCGACGATATGGCCATCGTCCTGCTGCTGCCTTCCGACGATGCCGCACTGAGCGACCGCGCCACCGCGCTGGGCCAGTGGTGCCAGGGCTTCATCACCGGTTTCGGCCTGAACGCCGGCGGCAAGGACCTGTCCGACGAGGCCAAGGAAGTGCTGCAGGACCTGGTGGCCATTTCCCAGGTGCAGGAAGCCCTCGAAGAGTCCGAAGACGGCGAGAGCGACTACATGGAAGTCATGGAATACCTGCGCGTGGCGCCTCTGCTGCTGTTCTCCGAGCTGGCCAAGCCGGCTGCACCCGCGCCCAAGCCATCGCTGCACTGATCAACCGGGGGTAGTCTGCCCATGAGCCACATTCCCAAGGCCGAGTATGCCCGGCGGCGCAAGGCGCTGATGGCGCAGATGGTCCCCAACAGCATCGCCATCCTGCCCGCCGCAGCGGTTGCCATTCGCAATCGCGACGTCGAGCATGTGTACCGCCAGGACAGCGATTTCCAGTACCTCAGCGGCTTCCCTGAGCCGGAGGCGGTGATTGCGCTGATCCCGGGGCGCGAACATGGCGAGTACGTGCTGTTCTGCCGTGAGCGCAACCCCGAGCGCGAATTGTGGGACGGCCTGCGGGCTGGCCAGGAAGGTGCGGTGCGCGATTTTGGCGCCGACGATGCCTTCCCCATTACAGATATCGACGAGATCCTGCCGGGCCTGATCGAAGGCCGCGAGCGGGTGTACAGTGCCATGGGCAGCAACCCCGAGTTCGATCGCCGGTTGATGGACTGGATCAACGTGATCCGCTCCAAGGCACGCCTGGGTGCCCAGCCACCGAACGAGTTCGTTGCGCTGGATCATCTGTTGCACGACATGCGCCTGTATAAATCGGCAGCGGAAGTGAAGGTGATGCGCGCGGCGGCGGACATCTCGGCGCGGGCCCACGTTCGGGCCATGCAGGCCTGCCGGGCCGGGTTGCACGAATACAGCCTGGAAGCCGAGCTGGACTACGAGTTCCGCAAGGGCGGGGCGAAGATGCCTGCCTACGGCTCGATCGTCGCGGCCGGGCGCAATGGTTGCATCCTGCACTATCAGCAAAACGACGCCCCGCTCAAGGATGGCGACCTGGTGCTGATCGACGCCGGCTGCGAAATCGACTGCTATGCCAGCGACATCACCCGCACCTTCCCGGTCAGCGGGCGTTTTTCCCCCGAGCAGAAGGCCATCTACGAGCTGGTGCTCAAGGCCCAGGCGGCGGCGTTTGCCGTAATCGCCCCCGGCAAGCACTGGAACCACGCCCACGAGGCGACCGTGCGGGTTATCACCGAGGGCCTGGTGGAACTGGGCCTGCTGACCGGTGAGGTGCAGGCGCTGATCGACAATGAGGCCTATCGCGCTTTCTACATGCACCGCGCCGGGCACTGGCTGGGCATGGATGTGCACGACGTTGGCGAGTACAAGGTGGGTGGCGAGTGGCGGGTGCTTGAGCCCGGCATGGCGCTGACCGTGGAACCTGGAATCTACATAGGCGCCGACAATCAGGCCGTGGCCAAGAAGTGGCGCGGTATTGGTGTAAGGATCGAGGACGACGTGGTAGTGACCAGGCAAGGTTGTGAAATCCTGACTTCCGGCGTACCGCGCACGGTCGCCGAGATCGAGGCATTGATGCAGGCTGCCCGCAAGGACGCCGCATGAATCGGGTGAACCTGGCGATCATCGGTGGCGGCCTGGTGGGCGCGAGCCTGGCCCTGGCCCTGCAGGCCGGGGCCAAGGCGCGGGGCTGGAAGATCTTGCTGATCGAGCCGTTTGCTCCTGGCGACAGCTTCCAGCCCAGCTACGATGCGCGTTCATCGGCGTTGTCGTTCGGCACCCAGCAGATCTACCAGCAGTTGGGCCTGTGGCAAGCCATTGGCCGTCGCGCCGAGCCGATCCGGCAGATTCACGTGTCCGATCGCGGCCGTTTCGGCGCCACCCGCCTCGATGCCCTGGAAGAGGGCGTGCCGGCGCTGGGCTACGTGGTGGAAAATGCCTGGCTTGGCCAGTGCCTGTGGCAAGGGCTGGACAGCGAGGTGGTGAGCTGGCGCTGCCCGGCTGAAGTGGCTTCGATGCAGGCGATCGAAGGCGGCTACCGCCTGCGCCTGAACGACGATACCCAGCTGGAGTGCGACCTGGCGGTACTGGCCGACGGTGGCCGCTCCGGCCTGCGTGAGCAGTTGGGCATCCATGTGCGCCACACGCCCTACCAGCAGAGCGCATTGATCGCCAACATCACCCCGGGCGAGGCCCACGGCGGCCAGGCCTTCGAGCGCTTCACCGAAGAAGGCCCGATGGCCCTGCTGCCGCTGCCGGATAACCGCTGCGCTCTGGTCTGGACCCGCCAGGGCATGGATGCGCGGCGCTTGGCCGACATCGACGAGCGCAGCTTCCTGCGCGAGCTGCAGGGCGTGTTCGGCTACCGCCTGGGGGCGTTGCGCCAGGTCGGTGCGCGGCATCTCTACCCACTGTCATTGATCGAGGCCCAGGAACAGGTACGGCCGCACCTGGTGGTGTTGGGCAACGCCGCGCACAGCCTGCACCCCATCGCCGGCCAGGGCTTCAACCTGTCGCTGCGTGACGTGCAGGTACTGGCCGAGGCGCTGCTGGCTGGCCCGCAGCAGCCTGGCGACCTGGCCACGCTGCAGGCTTATCACCAGCGCCAGCGCCTGGACCAGGCCATGACCATCGGCTTCTCCGACCAGGTCACCCGCCTGTTCGGCAGTAACCAGCCATTGCTGGCCGCCGGGCGCAACCTTGGCCTGCTTGGGCTCGACCTGCTGCCGCCGGCAAAAAGCTGGTTCGCCCGCCAGGCCATGGGCCTGGGCACCCGCCCCGATCCGCGGGGCCAGGCATGAGCAACCCGCGTAAACTGGCGCGCCGGGCGCGCATGCTGCGCTGGATATTGAACCTTTACCCGCCGTACCTGGGCGCCGGTATCCGTGTACAGCACATCAGCCCGGACCTGCGCAGCGTCAAGGTGGCGATGAAACTGACGCGCTGGAACCGCAATTACGTCGGTACCCAGTTTGGTGGCAGCCTGTATGCGATGGTCGACCCGTTCTACATGCTGCTGCTGATCGAGCAGCTGGGGCGCGACTACATCGTCTGGGACAAGGCCGCCAGCATCGATTTCATCTCACCGGGCAAAGGCCCGGTGTATGCCGAACTCCACGTCGATGACGCACTGCTGGACGACATTCGCCAACAGACCGCCACCGGCAAGAAGTGCCTGCCGCGTTTGCAGGTCGATATCCGCGATGGCGCCGGCGAGCTGGTGGCGCGGGTCGATAAAACCCTATACGTGCGGCTCAAGCCGCAAGCGAGGCTGGCGTAAGGCATGGAAATGCGCGCAGATCTGTTGATTGTCGGTGCCGGTATGGTCGGCAGCGCCCTGGCCCTGGCGTTGCGCCACAGCGGCCTGCAAATCCTGTTGCTCGATGGTGGCCCGCTGTCGGTCAAGCCGTTCGATGCCCAGGCCCCGTTCGAGCCACGCGTCAGTGCGCTGTCGGCGGCCAGCCAACGTATCCTTGAGCGCCTTGGCGCTTGGGATGGCATTGCCCAACGGCGTGCCACGCCGTACTCGGACATGCATGTGTGGGATGGCAGCGGCACCGGCCAGATTCATTTCTCGGCCGCCAGCGTGCATGCCCAGGTGCTTGGCCATATCGTCGAGAACCGGGTGGTGCAGGACGGCCTGCTGGAGCGCCTGCACGACAGCGACATCGGCCTGCTGCCCAATGCGCGGCTGGAACAGTTGCGCCGCTCTGGCGATGAGTGGCTGCTGACCCTGGCTGATGGCCGGCAACTGCGGGCGCCGCTGGTGATCGCAGCCGATGGTGCCAACTCGGCAGTGCGGCGCCTGGCCGGTTGCGAGACCCGCGAGTGGGATTACCTGCACCATGCCATCGTCACCAGCGTGCGCTGCAGTGCCGGGCACCAGGCCACCGCCTGGCAGCGCTTCACCGATGAAGGCCCGTTGGCCTTCCTGCCATTGACCCGTGATGGCCAGCAGGACTGGTGCTCGATCGTGTGGTCGACCACGCCGGAACATGCCGAGCAACTGATGGCGCTGGATGAAGCGGCCTTCTTGAAAGCCCTGGAGCAGGCCTTCGAGGGGCGCTTGGGCAATGTGCTGCAGGCCGACCCTCGGGTGTGCGTGCCACTGCGTCAGCGCCACGCCAAGCGCTATGTGGATGAAGGCCTGGCGATGATCGGCGATGCCGCGCATACCATTCACCCATTGGCTGGGCAGGGCGTGAACCTGGGTTTCCTCGATGCGGCGGTGCTGGCCGAGGTGCTGGGCAATGCCTGCGAGCGTGGTGAGCGGCTGGCGGATGTGAAGGTGCTGAGCCGTTACGAGCGGCGGCGTATGCCGCACAACCTGGCGCTGATGGCGGCCATGGAAGGGTTCGAGCGGTTGTTCCAGGCCAATCCGCTGCCGTTGCGCTGGTTGCGTAACAGCGGGTTGAAGCTGGTGGAGCAGATGCCGGAGGCCAAGGCGTTGTTTGTGCGCCAGGCGTTGGGGCTTTCCGGGGATCTGCCGGAATTGGCCAGGGCTTGAGATCGTCGGGGCCGCCTTGCGGCCCTTTCGCGACACAAGGCTGCTCCCACAGGGGTGCGCAGCAGCCCCTCTGCAACATCCGGTAACGGCTAGGTAGATGAGCCAGAAAATGGGATTCACTACCATTCGCACCTCTCATACGATCCGAGGAGTGCTTTCCATGTTGCCACGCAAGCCCCTACTGGCCGCCCTGGCCCTGACCCTGTTCGGCGGCACCGCTCAGGCAGCGGATGAAGTGGTGGTGTACTCCTCGCGCATCGACGAGCTGATCAAGCCGGTGTTCGACGCCTATACCGCCAAGACCGGGGTCAAGGTCAAGTTCATCACCGACAAGGAAGCCCCGCTGATGCAGCGCATCAAGGCCGAGGGCGACAACGGCGTGGCCGACCTGCTGCTGACCGTCGATGCCGGCAACCTGTGGCAGGCCGAGCAGATGGGCATCCTGCAGCCGATCAAGTCCGACATCATCGACCATAACATTCCGCCGCAGTACCGCGCCTCGTCCCATGACTGGACTGGCCTGAGCCTGCGCGCGCGCACCATCATCTACTCCACCGAGCGGGTCAAGCCGGCAGAGCTGAGCACCTACGAAGCCCTGGCCGACAAGCAGTGGGAAGGCCGCCTGTGCCTGCGCACGGCGAAGAAGGTGTACAACCAGTCGCTGACCGCCACCCTGATCGAGACCCACGGCGAGGCCAAGACCGAGCAGATCGTCAAAGGCTGGGTCAACAACCTGTCCACCGACGTGTTCTCCGACGACAACGCGGTGATCCAGGCCATCGAGGCTGGCCAGTGCGATGTGGGTGTGGTCAACACTTACTACTACGGCCGCCTGCACAAGCAGAACCCGAACCTGCCGGTGAAGATTTTCTGGCCCAACCAGGGCGACCGTGGCGTGCACGTCAACCTGTCGGGCATTGGCCTGACCAAGCATGCGCCACACCCGGAAGCGGCGAAAAAGCTGGTGGAGTGGATGACCGGCGAAGAAGCACAGAAGCTGTTTGCCGACATCAACCAGGAATTCCCGGCCAACCCGAAGGTCAAGCCATCGGATGAAGTGGCCGCGTGGGGCAGCTTCAAGGCCGACACCATTCCAGTGGAAATTGCCGGCAAGCGCCAGGCCGAAGCCATTCGCTTGATGGATCGGGCTGGCTACAACTAAGCGTCAGGCTTTATCCTTTCGGAGGCCTGCAAGGGCCTCTTCGCGGGTAAACCCGCTCCTACAAGGGACAGCGCACTCCCTGTAGGAGCGGGTTCACCCGCGAACGACCGCGCAGCGGTCGCCATCGCAATCGAGAACCAAGCCTTGCCCCACACCCCCCAACGCCGCTGGTACCTCCCGGTTTCGCTCATCGCCGCCCTGGTGCTGCTGCCCCTGAGCGTGCTGCTGCTGTCGTGGCAAACCATCGACCTGCAGATCTGGTCGCACCTGCTCGACACCCAGATGAGCCGCCTGCTGGGCAATACCCTGACCCTGGTGGTCGGCGTGGGCATCGGCGTCACCGTGTTGGGCGTCAGCCTGGCCTGGCTCACCAGCCTCTGCGAGTTCCCCGGCCGGCGCTGGCTGGACTGGGCGCTGATGCTGCCGTTCGCCATCCCGGCCTATGTGCTGGCGTTCGTCTTTGTCGGCCTGCTGGACTTCGCCGGCCCGGTGCAAAGTGCGCTGCGCGAGGTGTTCGGGCCGATGCGCCTGCCCCGGGTGCGCTCCACCGGCGGGGTGATCATCGTGCTGGTGTTGGTGTTCTACCCCTACGTCTACCTGCTGGCGCGCACGGCGTTCCTGGCCCAGGGCAAGGGCCTGATGGAAGCCGCGCGGGTACTGGGCCTGTCGCCCTTGCAGGCGTTCTGGCGCGTGGCCCTGCCCATGGCGCGGCCAGCGATTGGTGCCGGTATTGCCCTGGCGCTGATGGAAACCCTGGCCGACTTCGGTGCTGTGGCGGTATTCAACTTCGACACGTTCACTACCGCTATCTACAAGACCTGGTACGGCTTCTTCAGCCTGTCCAGTGCGGCCCAACTGGCCAGCCTGCTGCTGCTGGCGGTGATGCTGGTGCTGTACGGCGAGCGCCGCGCCCGTGGGGCCAGCCGTAGCGGCAACGAGCGGCCACGCGCGCAGGCGCTGTACCACCTGCGTGGGCTCAAGGCGTTGCTGGCCAGTGGCTGGTGCCTGCTGGTGTTCGCCTGCGCCTTCGTCATCCCGCTGCTGCAGCTGCTGGCGTGGTTCTGGCAGCGTGGCCGGCATGACCTGGACGAGCGCTACGTCGGCCTGGTGCTGCACACCTTGTACCTGGGCGGCATGGCAGCGTTGGTCACGGTGTGCGTGGCGCTGCTGCTGGCTTTTGCCCGGCGGCAGGCGCCGACCGGTGGCATTCGCGCTGGGGTCGGCCTGGCCAACCTGGGCTATGCCTTGCCCGGTTCGGTGCTGGCGGTGTCGATCATGCTGGCCTTCAGTTACCTCGACAACCACCTGGTCATCCCGCTGTCCGGCTGGCTGGGTGGGGCCGGCAAACCGTTGCTGCTAGGCAGCTTGTCGGCGTTGCTGCTGGCCTACCTGGTGCGCTTCATCGCAGTGGCCTACGGGCCGCTGGAGAGCAGCTTGGAGCGCATCCGCCCATCACTGCCCGAGGCCTCGCGCAGCCTGGGCGTCTGTGGCGCGAGATTGTTTTTCAAGGTGTATCTGCCACTGCTGGTACCCGGCGCCCTCAGCGCTGCGCTGCTAGTTTTTGTCGACGTGCTCAAGGAAATGCCGGCCACCTTGCTGATGCGCCCGTTTGGCTGGGACACCCTTGCCGTGCGGGTTTTCGAGATGACCAGCGAAGGTGAGTGGGCGCGCGCCTCGTTGCCGGCGCTGACCCTGGTGCTGGTGGGGCTGCTGCCGGTCATCGGCCTGATCCGCCGTTCGGCACGTCGACCGGGTCACAGACACTGAGGATGCCAGCTTGCGACCTTGCGGCTACAATGCGCGGCATTCGCGCGGCGGGTGTTAAACAAGAAGAGCTGACGACCAACGTCATCGACCGCCGCCGCTTCGCCACGCCCGGAAGGAGAAACCCATGGGACAGCGCACGCTTTTGTATGACCTGCACCTGGCGCTAGGCGCCAAGACGGTCGATTTCGGTGGTTGGGACATGCCACTGCACTATGGCTCGCAGGTCGAGGAGCACCATCAGGTGCGCAGTGACTGCGGCGTCTTCGATGTTTCCCACATGACCGTGATCGATGTCGACGGCACTGATGCCACCGTTTGGCTGCAGCGTTTGTTGGCCAACGACGTGGCCCGCCTCGACGACACTGGCAAGGCGTTGTACAGCCCGCTGTTGCACGAGCAGGGCGGGGTAATCGACGACCTGATCGTCTACCGCACGGAAACCGGCTACCGCCTGGTGACCAACGCTGCCACCCGGGCCAAGGTGCTCGACTGGCTGCAACTGCAGCGCGGCGATTTTGCCGTGGACTTCCAGGTTCGTCCGGACCTGGCCATCCTTGCCATCCAGGGCCCGCATGCCCGCGAGAAGGTCGCGGCCTTGCTCAGCCCTGCGCGCGCTGCATTGATCCGTGAACTGCGCCCGTTCGAAGGGGTTGCCGAAGGCGACTGGTTCATTGCCCGCACCGGCTATACCGGTGAAGACGGCCTGGAAATCATCTTCCCGAGCGAGCAGGCCGTGGCCTTCTTCAACGACCTGGTCGGCGCCGGCATCGCCCCCAGTGGCCTTGGCGCCCGCGATACCCTGCGCCTGGAGGCCGGCATGAACCTGTACGGCCAGGACATCGACGAAGCCCACACCCCGCTTACCTCCAACCTGGGCTGGAGCATCGCCTGGGAGCCGGCTGAGCGCGACTTCATCGGCCGCGCTGGCCTGCTGGCGGAAATCGAACACGGTGTGCAGGAAAAACTGGTCGGCCTGGTGCTGGAAGAGCGCGGTGTGCTGCGTGCCCACCAGGTGGTGCGTGTAGCCGGCATTGGCGAAGGGGAGATCACCAGTGGTAGTTTCTCGCCTACGCTGAGCAAGTCCATTGCCCTGGCGCGCGTACCCATGGCCACCGGTGACCGGGCCGAGGTAGAAATTCGCGGCAAGTGGTACCCGGTGCGGGTGGTCAAACCGACCTTCGTGCGCCACGGCAAGATCCTGATCTGAACAATTTTTAACCGGCGGGCGTACCGCTGAGCCAATCGAGGAATTCAAGACATGAGCAATATCCCCGCCGACCTGCGTTTTGCCGAAAGCCACGAGTGGGCCCGCCTGGAAGCCGATGGCAGCGTGACCGTGGGCATCAGCGACCACGCCCAGCAAGCCCTGGGTGACGTGGTGTTCGTCGAGCTGGCCGAAATCGGCAAGGTGTTCGCCGCTGGCGACGCTGCCGGTGTGGTCGAGTCGGTCAAGGCCGCTTCGGACATCTACGCGCCGGTCGCTGGCGAAGTGATCGCGGTCAACGAAGAGCTGGCTGACAACCCGGAGCTGCTCAACGAAGAACCATACGAAGCGTGGATCTTCAAGCTCAAGCCAAGCAACCCGGCTGATCTGGAAAAGCTGCTGGATGCTGCGGGCTACCAGGCCGCGATCGGCGAGTAAGACCGCGTCGCCTGCTTCGCGGCTAAAGCCGCTCCAATAGGTATTGCACAGCGTCTGATACCTGTGCGGTCCCTGTGGGAGCGGCTTTAGCCGCGAAGAGGCCGGGCCTGCAAACAAGTTTCCCCGCAAGATCGGCAATCCCTTCCTAGACTTGTAAGTCTCCATGAGAGCTGGCCTAGGAAGAGAGCGTCGTCATGTCCCAGTCGCCATCCCTGCATCAACTGCAAGAGCTCAACCCTTTCCTGCGTCGCCACCTGGGCCCCGATGCCGCAGAGCAGCAGGCCATGCTCAACGCGCTGGGCGTCGCCAGCCGCAACGAGCTGATCGAGCAGACCGTACCGCCAGACATCCGCCTCAATCGCCCCCTCGACCTGCCCCCGGCGCTGGACGAGCAGGCCGCGCTGGCCAAACTCGCCGGCTACGCCGAGCAGAACCAGGTCTGGACCAGCCTGATCGGCATGGGCTACCACGGCACCATCACCCCCACGGTCATCCTGCGCAATGTGCTGGAAAACCCCGGCTGGTACACCGCCTATACGCCATACCAGCCCGAAATTGCCCAGGGCCGGCTGGAGGCGCTGCTGAACTTCCAGCAAATGGTCATCGACCTCACCGGGCTCGCGCTGGCCAATGCTTCGCTGCTCGACGAAGCCACCGCCGCCGCCGAGGCCATGGCCCTGGCCAAGCGGGTGGCGCGCAACAAGAGCAATGCCTTCTTCGCCGACGAGCACTGCCACCCGCAGACCCTATCGGTACTGAAGACCCGCGCCGAGGGCTTCGGCTTCCAGCTGATCGTCGACTCTGTGGATAACCTAGGCAAACACGCGGTGTTCGGCGCTTTGCTGCAGTACCCCGACACCCACGGCGAGGTGCGAGACCTGCGCCCGCTGGTCGATCACCTGCACAGCCAGCACGCCCTGGCCTGCGTAGCCGCCGACCTGCTCAGCCTGGTGGTACTCACGCCACCTGGGGAGCTGGGTGCCGATGTGGTACTGGGCTCGACCCAGCGCTTTGGCGTGCCGATGGGTTACGGCGGCCCTCACGCGGCCTATTTTGCCTGTCGCGACGACTACAAGCGGGCCATGCCCGGGCGCATCATCGGCGTATCGCGTGATGCCCGTGGCAACACCGCGCTGCGCATGGCCTTGCAGACCCGCGAGCAGCATATCCGCCGCGAGAAGGCCAACTCCAACATCTGCACGGCCCAGGTGCTGCTGGCCAACATTGCCAGCTTCTACGCGGTGTATCACGGCCCGGAAGGCCTGCAACGCATTGCCCAGCGCGTGCACCGGCTGACCTTCATCCTGGCCGCCGGCCTTGAAGCCAAAGGCATCCAGCGGCTCAACCAGCATTTCTTCGACACCCTTACCGTGGATGTCGGTGGCGCCCAGGCAGCCATTATCGAAAGTGCCGAAGCCGCGCAGATCAACTTGCGCATTCTTGGCCGTGGGCACCTGGGCGTGAGCCTGGACGAAACCTGCAACGAACAGACGGTGCTGCGCCTGCTCGACATCTTCCTGGGGGTGGACCACGGCCTGGATATCGCCACACTCGACCAGTTGGCCTTGCCCGAGGGCATCCCTGCCAACCTGGTGCGGCGCACGCCATTCCTCGGCCACCCGGTGTTCAACCTGCACCACAGCGAAACCGAAATGCTGCGCTACCTCAAGCAGCTGGAGAACAAGGACCTGGCGCTGAACCAGTCGATGATCCCGCTGGGCTCCTGCACCATGAAGCTCAACGCCACCAGCGAGATGATCCCCATTACCTGGCCGGGCTTTGCCCAGTTGCACCCGTTTGCCCCGGCGGCCCAGGCCACCGGCTACAAGGCGATGATCGACGAACTGGAAAGCTGGCTGTGCGCGATCACCGGCTTCGATGCCATCTGCATGCAACCCAACTCCGGTGCCCAGGGCGAGTATGCAGGCCTGATGGCAATTACCCGCTACCACCGCAGCCGCCACCAGCCGCAACGCACGCTGTGCCTGATCCCGTCGTCGGCCCACGGTACCAACCCGGCGTCGGCGCAAATGGCCGGCATGGAGGTAGTGATCGTCGACTGCGACAACGATGGCAACGTCGACCTGGCCGACCTCAAGGCCAAGGCCCATGCAGCCGGTGAGCGCTTGTCATGCCTGATGATCACCTACCCCTCGACCCACGGGGTGTACGAAGAGGGGATACGCGAAATTTGCGAAGTGGTGCACCAGCACGGTGGCCAGGTGTACATGGACGGCGCCAACCTCAATGCCCAGGTGGGCCTGGCGCGCCCGGCGGATATCGGCGCCGATGTCTCGCACATGAACTTGCACAAGACCTTCTGCATCCCCCACGGCGGTGGCGGCCCGGGCATGGGGCCGATCGGTATCCGTGCGCACCTCAAGCCGTTCGTCGCCAGCCACCCGGTGGTGCCGGTGCCCGGCCTGGACCCGAACAACAGCGCGGTCAGCGCCGCACCCTGGGGCAGTGCGAGCATCCTGCCGATCAGCTGGATGTACATCGCCATGATGGGCCCGCAGTTGGCCGATGCCAGCGAGGTGGCGATCCTGTCGGCCAACTACCTGGCCAGCCAGCTGGGCGGTGCCTTCCCGGTGCTCTACCGTGGGCGCAACCAGCGGGTGGCGCATGAGTGCATCCTCGACCTGCGGCCATTGAAGGCGCTGACTGGCATCAGCGAAGAGGACGTGGCCAAGCGCCTGATGGACTATGGCTTCCACGCGCCGACCATGTCGTTCCCGGTGCCGGGCACGCTGATGGTGGAGCCGACCGAGAGCGAGTCGAAGGCCGAGCTGGACCGCTTCGTCGAGGCGATGCTGGCGATCCGGGCGGAAATTGGCGAAGTGCAGGAAGGTAATTGGCCGGCGGAGAACAACCCGCTCAAGCATGCGCCGCATACCCTGGCCGATGTGCTGGCGGTGTGGGACAGGCCTTACAGCCTGGAGCAGGCGGTGGCGCCCAGTGCCCACGTGCGCCAGCACAAGTACTGGCCGGCGGTGAACCGGGTCGACAACGTGTATGGGGACCGGAACCTGTTCTGTGCTTGTGTGCCGGTAGAGGCTTATCGCTGAGATCGGGGCCGCTTTGCGGCCCTTTCCGACCGGTCCGGCGCCCCGGCAAGGCCGCTCCTACAAGGGTACGCGATCCCCTGTAGGAGCGGCCTTGTGTCGCGATAGGGGTGCAAAGCACCCCCAGGGATTTACTCGGCTACCGCATTCTTGGCCAGGATGGCATTGGCCAGTTCCATGTCGGAAGCCTGCATCCCCGGGTTCTCCGCGCGTGCCTGGCGCATTGCCGCTTCCAGGAACGGCCCGCGGATCGCGCCCTCGCTGGCGACGAAGCTGCTGGCGTCATCCTGCGCGGCCAGGACCAGCTTGTGATCACCCGAGGTCAAGTAGCTCGATGCCGTGGTAGCACCGGTAGTCATCACGTTACGCCAGAAGGTATCGGCCATGGCCGAGCCAATAGGCAGCGAAAGCAAGGCAGCGGCGGCGATGGCAGTTTTGAGACGCATGTTGAAACACCTCGAAGGGTGAGGGTTGAAGATGCGCGTTTGGATCTTTCCAGGCAGGGCAAGTTCCTTGAATACAAAGGACTTTTCGTCAGCTGCAGACGCGCAGCACTTCTTCCGCACGGGTCTGCCCACTGGCCACTTTGGCCTCGCCGCAACGGCGCAGGTCTACCAGGCCATCGGTCAGTGCCTGGCGCCGTAAATGGGCCAGGTCGGCATCCGGGCCTATCAATGCACGCAGGCTTTCGCTGGGCGTGAGCAGTTCGAACAAACCCGTGCGCCCATGAAAGCCGGTGCCGCGGCAGGTTCGGCAGGTGGCTGATGAACAGGCCTGGCAGTCCGGGCAGACGGTGCGCACCAGCCGCTGGGCCATGACCCCGACCAGCGTCGCCTTGATCAGGTAGTCGGCCACACCCAACTCCTGCAGGCGGGTGATCGCCGCGCAGGCGTCGTTGGTATGCAGGGTCGACAGCACCAGATGCCCGGTCAGCGCTGCCTGCACCGCCACCAGAGCGGTTTCGCGGTCGCGGATTTCGCCGATCATGATGATGTCCGGGTCCTGGCGCAGCATGGCCCGCACACCGTTGGCAAAGCCCAGGTCCAGGGCAGGCTGCACCTGCAACTGGTTGAAAGCCGGCTCCAGGCGTTCGATCGGGTCTTCGATGGTGCACAAGTTGACCTGCGGCGTGGCCAGCAGCTTGAGGCTGGCGTACAGCGTGCTGGTCTTGCCGGAGCCGGTGGGGCCGGTGACCAGGATGATGCCCTGGCGCTGGCGCAGCAGGCTTTGCCACTGGGCCAGTTGCTGCCCATCCAGGCCCAGGCGGTCGAAGCCCTCGTTCAGCTGTTGCGGGTCGAACAGGCGCAGTACCAGCTTTTCGCCAAACGGGGTAGGCAGGGTCGACAAACGCAGCTCCACCTCGCCACCGCCTGGCTGGCGGCTTTGCAGCCGGCCATCCTGCGGCCGGCGCTTTTCCGCGACGTCCATGCGGCCCAGGTGTTTCAGGCGGCTGATCAGCGCCAGGGTCACCCCGGCAGGGAAGGTATACACACTGTGCAGCAGGCCGTCGATGCGGTAGCGCAGCTGGCCCTGCTCGCGGCGTGGTTCCAGGTGGATATCGCTGGCGCGCTGCTCGATCGCGTACTGCAACAGCCAGTCGACGATATGCACGATGTGCGCGTCATCGGCGCTGGCCTCGGTTTGGCGCTTGCCCAGCTCCAGCAGCTGTTCAAGCTCGCCCAGGCTGGCCGACTGCTGGTATTGCGCACCTTTTACCGACTGCGCCAGGCGCTGGAACGATTGCCCTGACTGGCGAATCTGCAGCGGGCTGGCCAGCACGCGACGGATCGGCCGGCCCAGGCTGCGGGCCAGGTCTGCTTGCCAGTCATCCTGATAGGGCTGGGCGCTGGCGACGGTGACGCTGGAGGCGTCGGCGGCGACGATGAGGATGCCATGGCGCTGGGCGAAGGCCGGGGGCATCAGGCCGGTTACCTGGGGCAGGTCGAGTTGCATCGGGTCGATGCGCAGGTAGGGCTGGCCGACTTTGTTGGCCAGCCATTGGCACAGGCAGTCCAGGTCCAGAGGCTGGCCGGGGCGCTGGCGGTCTTCCAGGCCACAGGCGGCGATCTGCTCCAGCGGATGGCCGCAGGGGAGGGCTGTGGCGTGTTCAAGTACGTGCAGGGTGTCGTTGGCGTGCAGGTGCTGGTCGGCGAGCAGGGCCTGGAGCACGCGCTCGAGGTCGAGTGCCGGGTTGTCGGGGGTGTGCATGATTGGCGTCCGTGCCTGATGGGGAAGTCCTGATCAAGGCTAGCCGGGCGGGGCTGGGGCATCATGGGTGAAGGGTTTCGGGATTTTGCTGTGCCTGTGCCGGCCTCTTCGCGGGTAAACCCGCTCCCACAGGTACTGCACAGCATTCAGGGCCTGGGCAATACCTGTGGGAGCGGGTTTACCCGCGAAGAGGCCAGCACAGGCACAGCGGATGCTTCAGACTACCGCCAGCTCCACTCGCTGCAGGTTGCTCAAGCTCACCTCACCCACACACACCAGGTTACGCAGTTTCTGCGCAATCACCTCGGCCCGGTGCCAGCTCAGGCCACCGATACCCACCTCGATATCCAGCCAGTCATCCTGCTGGCTGACCTGCACGCTGTGCGGGGTCAGAAATTGCAGGGCAAACAGGTTGAGCACCCTGCACAGGCTGTCGGGCTCGGCCTCGGCCTGCAGGCGATAGTGCACGGTGCTATGGGCGTTGTTGGCGGCCCAGGCGTCGGTACGGGGCTGTGCGTTCATGCTGGTCTCCGCAAATGTGGGAGAAATTCTTGCACGTTGGCTGTGGTATTTTTTCGCTATGATTTGATCATTTCGCTTTAGTGTCGAATTGATCTATTCAAAAGTAGCTGCCACGGAGAATTAATAATGCAAAGCGCGCTGGACGCCTACGACCGCCGCATCCTCGAACTGCTGCAGGAGGATGCTTCGCTGTCCAGTGCGCAGATTGCCGAGCGTGTGGGGTTGTCACAATCGCCCTGCTGGCGGCGTATCCAGCGCTTGAAGGAGGAGGGGGTAATACGCGGGCAGGTGACCTTGCTGGACCGCAAGAAGGTTGGCCTGAACACGCAGATTTTTGCCGAGGTGAAACTGAATGCCCACGGGCGCTCCAACTTTACCGAGTTTACCGAGGCGATCCGCGGCTTCCCGGAGGTGCTGGAGTGTTATGTGCTGATGGGGTCGGTGGATTTCTTGCTGCGCATCGTCACCTCGGATATCGAGGCTTATGAGCGGTTCTTCTTCGAAAAGTTGTCGAACGTGCCGGGGATTCAGGAAGTGAACTCAATTGTGGCGCTTTCAGAGATCAAGTCCACAACCAGCCTGCCGCTTTCGCGGTGAGGCTGCTTCGGACCCGCTGACGCGATCCCCTGTAGGGGCGCCCCGGCAAGGCCGCTCCTACAGAGGCTGTGTCAGCCTTCAGAAGGGATCAGGCCTTGAGCAGGTGCTTCCAGCCGCGGCTCTGATCCACTGCCCGAGCCTGTTCGATACGCGCTTCCAGCACTTCATCGCTGATCGGCTGCTCAGCCAGCTCATGCAGCTTTTTCAGGTCGCCATACAGGCGGTCCATCTGCGGTGCTTCCAGTACCTGGCGAGCGTGGTGCAGCCAGGCCAGCAGCTGTTCGATACGCGGCAGCTGCTCGGCCAGGTCTTCCGGGCGCTGGGTATACAGCGGCAGCTTCAAGGCACGGCCTTCCTCGCCCAACAGGTGCGCCAGCCAGCTGGCCAGCTGCGCCTTGCCCTGGCGCTCGCCACGGCCTTTGCGTTCTGCGGTCCAGGCACGGGCCAGCAGCCAGCGCGAGGTTTCCAGCGAGAACTGGCCCCAGCGCACGTCTTCCAGCTCTTCGGCGAACTGCTCGGGTGCAGCGCGGCGGATGTCTTCGTCATCGTTGCCGGCCTGCACCAGTGGGCGCCAGTCTTCGAGCAGGGCGTCGAGGCTGCTGCGCAGGTCGCGGGTGGTGGCACGCGGCGCGGCCTGGCCCAGGCTGGCGGTAATGGCACGCAGCTCGCTCAGGCACTCGACCCAGTCCTGCAGCAGGCGCCAGTGGCCGTTGTGGCGGTATTGCTCAGCCAGGCGCTGGCTGCTGCCCAGCAGTTGCCAGGCCAGCGCGGCGTAGGCATCGTCCACGGCCATTTCGGCTTCCAGCTCGGTGTGCGGCAGGCCCAGCTCGTAGCTGTCCGGCTCCAGCAGGCGGTAGCCCCGCTCGGCCTTGCTGATATCGCATGGCATCAGCGGCAGGCTGGCGGCCAGCTCGGCGGCCAGTTCCAGCAGTGCCTGTGGCTCGCCTTCGCGCAGCTCCAGCTCTAGCTCGCAGATTTCTTCCTTGCGCTTGCCGGCAACCACGAAGCCTTGGTCCAGCGCGGCCTCGATCACTACCTTGCTTTTGCCTCGGCCCCAGGCGATCTCAGCGAATTCGCGGGTGAAGTCGGTGGTGAACAGCGGCTTGATGGTTTTTTTGTCGAGGTCGGCCAGCTGCTCGGGCCAGCAGGTGGCATCGAGCTTCTTCAGGTCGAGCTTGGCCTTGTCCAGGTTCCACTCGTGCTCGTTGCGCTCGGACAGGCCCGCCACGCTCTGGCCGCGGCACTTGAGGGTCTGGATGACCACATCGCCATCGCGGCGCAGGCGCAGGGCGACACGGGCGGCGGACAGCTCGCGCTCGGGGGTGTCGAAGTACTGGTTGGTCAGTTCGCGGGTCTGCCAGCCGGACTTGTTGCGCTTTTTCAGCAGAGGGTGCTCGCGCAGGGCGGCAAGGGTCTCGCGGCTGGCGCGGAGCTTGAGTTCGGTTTCTTTGTGCATCACAGGCTCGAAGGAGGGGGCGTGGTTGCCAAGGAGTTTACAGGAGTCGGCTGTGGTCTGTTGGGTCGTGGTGGTTTCTTCGCGGGCTTGCCCGCGAAGAAGCCCACACGGTTGCCCTGCAAACGATGGGCATTGCTATGATGGGCAACGCTTCCGAGGAGTACGCGCATGCCGTTGCCGACGCTGAAAGACCAGTTCGCCGCCTTGATTGCCGCGCCTTCGGTCAGTTGCACCCAGCCTGCGCTGGACCAGTCCAACCGTCAGGTCATCGACCTGCTGGCCGGCTGGCTGGGTGACCTGGGTTTCAAGTGCGACATCCAGCAAGTCAGCCCCGGCAAGTTCAACCTGCTGGCCAGCCGTGGCACTGGCCCGGGTGGCCTGGTGCTGGCCGGGCACAGCGATACCGTACCCTACGACGAACAACTGTGGGCCAGCGACCCGCTGAAGCTGACCGAGGCCGATGGCCGTTGGGTTGGCCTGGGCAGTTGCGACATGAAGGGCTTCTTTGCCCTGGTCATCGAAGCGGTCATCCCGCTGCTGGAGCACGATTTCAAGCAGCCACTGCTGATCCTCGCCACCTGTGACGAAGAAAGCTCGATGTCCGGCGCCCGCGCCCTGGCCGAGGCCGGCCAGCCTCTCGGCCGCGCGGCGGTGATCGGCGAACCTACCGGGCTGCGACCGATCCGCATGCACAAGGGCATCCTCATGGACCGCATCGACATCCTCGGGCGCAGTGGCCATTCGTCGGACCCAAGCCTGGGCCGCAGCGCCATGGAGGCCATGCACGCGGTAATGGGCGAGTTGATGGGCCTGCGCCAGCAATGGCAGCAAACCTACCGCAACCCGCAATTCACCGTGCCGACGCCGACCATGAACTTCGGCTGCATCCACGGCGGCGACAACCCCAACCGCATCTGTGGCCAGTGCGCCCTGGAATTCGACCTGCGGCCGCTGCCAGGCATGGACGTCGAGCAGTTGCGTGCGGCCATTCGCGAAAAGCTGGTGCCGGTGGCTGAGCGCCATGACGTGCGCATCGACTACGCACCGCTGTTCCCCGAGGTGCCGCCGTTCGAGCAGGCCGCCGATGCCGAGCTGGTACAAGTAGCGGAGCGCCTGACCGGCCATCGTGCCGAAGCGGTGGCGTTCGGCACCGAAGCGCCTTATCTTCAGCAGCTGGGCTGCCAGACCATCGTGCTGGGCCCTGGCGACATCGCCTGTGCCCACCAGCCCGGCGAATACCTTGAAATGTCACGAATCGAGCCTACCGTGCGTCTATTGCGTGACCTGATCCGGCACTATTGCCTGCACTAAACGTCAATCGAACTGATTCGTTCCTGCCTAGAGGAGACCGCGCGTGACCGCAAGCCTGTTCCGACGATGATCTTGAACGCCCCCTGTATCGCCGTTCTCCGTCCACTTATCCACAGGCCCTGTCATGCCCGACTACGTTAACTGGCTGCGTCATGCCTCCCCGTACATCAATGCCCATCGCGACTGCACCTTCGTGGTCATGCTCCCTGGCGATGGGGTGGAACACGCTAATTTCGGCAACATCGTCCACGACCTGGTGCTGCTGCACAGCCTTGGCGTGCGGTTGGTGCTGGTGCATGGCTCGCGTCCGCAGATCGAAAGCCGCCTGGCCGATCGCGGCCTGACCCCGCACTACCACCGTGGCATGCGCATTACCGATGCCGCCACCCTGGACTGCGTGATCGATGCCGTCGGCGCCCTGCGCCTGGCCATCGAGGCGCGCCTGTCGATGGACATCGCCGCCTCACCGATGCAGGGCTCGCGCCTGCGCGTGGCGTCTGGCAACCTGGTCACGGCGCGGCCGATCGGCGTGCTCGAAGGGGTGGACTACCACCACACCGGCGAAGTGCGCCGGGTCGACCGCAAAGGCATCAGCCGCCTGCTTGACGAGCGCTCCATCGTGCTGCTGTCGCCGCTGGGCTACTCGCCCACCGGGGAAATCTTCAACCTGGCTTGCGAAGATGTAGCCACCCGCGCCGCCATCGAGCTGGGTGCCGACAAGCTGCTGCTGTTCGGTGCCGAGCCTGGCCTGCTGGACGCCGACGGCAAGCTGGTGCGCGAGCTGCGCCCTCAGCAGGTTGCCCCGCACTTGCAGCGCCTGGGCAGCGATTACCAGGGCGAGTTGCTGGATGCCGCCGCCGAGGCCTGCAAAGGCGGCGTGGCGCGTAGCCATATCGTCAGCTATGCCGAGGACGGCGCGCTGCTGACCGAGCTGTTTACCCGTGGCGGTGGCGGTACGTTGGTGTCGCAGGAGCAGTTCGAGGTGGTGCGCGAGGCCACCATCGAGGACGTGGGTGGCTTGCTGGAGCTGATCAGCCCGCTGGAAGAGCAGGGCATCCTGGTACGCCGCTCGCGTGAGGTGCTGGAGCGGGAAATCGAGCAGTTCAGCGTGGTCGAGCGCGAGGGCATGATCATCGCCTGTGCGGCGCTGTACCCGATTGCCGATTCCGAGGCCGGGGAGCTGGCGTGCCTGGCGGTGAACCCGGAGTACCGCCATGGCGGGCGCGGGGACGAGTTGCTGGAGCGCATCGAGAGCCGGGCGCGGCAGATGGGGCTGAATACCTTGTTTGTGCTTACCACGCGTACTGCGCACTGGTTCCGCGAGCGTGGGTTTGCGCCGAGTGGGGTGGAGCGGCTGCCGGCGGCGCGGGCGTCGCTGTACAACTACCAGCGCAATTCGAAGATTTTCGAGAAGTCTCTGTAAGCCTGCACCGCAGCCTCTGTGGGAGCGGCCTTGTGTCGCGAAAGGGGTCCGAAGCGCCCCAGGATTTGTGCATCAAGCTGAGATTGCTGGGGCCGCTTAGCGGCCCTTTCCGACCGGTCCGGCGCCCCGGCAAGGCCGCTCCCACAGGGACCGCATCAGGCCTGACCAATGAAAAACGCCGCCCTAGTGGGCGGCGTTTTTGATTACACGGTATGCAGGTACCAGTTGTACTCGAGGTCGGAGATCGAATGCTCGAACTCCTCCAGCTCGCTCTCCTTGCACGCGACGAAGATGTCGATGTACTTAGGATCGATGTACTTGTTCAGGATTTCGCTGTCGTCCAGCTCGCGCAGGGCATCGCGCAGGTTGTTCGGCAGGCTCTGCTCCAGCTGCTCGTACGAGTTGCCTTCGATCGGCGCGCCGGGCTCGATCTTGTTGGTCAGGCCATGGTGCACGCCGGCCAGCACGGCAGCCATCATCAGGTACGGGTTGGCGTCGGCACCGGCCACGCGGTGCTCGATGCGCACGGCATCGGCCGAGCCGGTCGGCACGCGCAGGGCCACGGTGCGGTTGTCCAGGCCCCAGCTCGGCGCATTTGGTACGTAGAACTGCGCGCCAAAGCGGCGGTACGAGTTGACGTTCGGGCAGAGGAACGCCATGGACGCAGGCAGGGTCTCGAGCACACCGCCGACAGCGTGACGTAGCGCGGCGTTCTGCTCGGGATCCTCGCTGGTGAAGATGTTGTTGCCATCTTTGTCCAGCACGGAAATGTGTACATGCAGGCCGTTGCCTGCCTGGCCCGGGTAGGGCTTGGCCATGAAGGTGGTGTCCATTTCATGGTCGTAGGCGATGTTCTTGATCAAGCGCTTGAGCAGTACCGCGTAGTCGCAGGCCTTGAGCGGGTCGGCCACGTGGTGCAGGTTGACTTCGAACTGCGCCGGGGCGCTTTCCTTGACGATGGCGTCGGCCGGGATGCCTTGCTCTTTCGCGCCTTCCAGGATGTCCTGCAGGCAGTCGGCATATTCGTCGAGGTCGTCGATCAGGTACACCTGGGTCGACTGCGGGCGCTTGCCCGAAATTGGCGAGCGCGGTGGCTGCGGACGGCCATTCACGTTCTCCTGGTCGATCAGGTAGAACTCCAGTTCGAATGCGGCGCAGATAGTCAGGCCCATATCGGTGAACTTGCTCACCACCTGGCGCAGCACTTCACGCGGGTCGGCGAAGAACGGCTCGCCTTCCAGTTCGTGCATGGTCATCAGCAGCTGGGCGGTGGGGCGCTTTTGCCACGGCTCATTACAGAGCGTGTCGGGGATCGGGTAGCAGATGCGGTCAGCATCGCCGATGTCCAGGCCCAGCCCGGTGCTTTCGACGGTGGAACCGTTGATGTCCAGGGCGAAGAGGGAGGCAGGCAGGTTGATGCCTTTCTCGTAAACCTTGTGGAGGCTGGTGCGCTCGATGCGCTTGCCACGCACCACACCATTCATATCTGCAATCAGAAGGTCAACGTAGAGAACCTCAGGATGTTCCTTAAGGAACGCGTTCGCTTCGTTAAGCTGAACGGCACGCGGGGGTACCGACATGATGCAACACCTTTGTTGTTAAAAATATCAATCAAGGGGGGCTTGCAAGACCAGTCAATCGAAAAGCCATACTGATGTCAAGCCAACCCCATGATGCCCTGAAATGGCACATCTACGGCAGATTTGCTGCATATCGGGGCGTGCCATTATCCGCTATTTCCGCTGTGAAGGGCTATCTCAAGCGTACCGTGTTTTATTTTTTACGCGGGTGTTGTGTAAAAAAATGAACAAGGCTAAGCTCGGTCTCAACCCAGAACACAATAATACGAGGGTCACATGGTCCGCTTGCCGCGACCTGAAAGCACTGCCTGCGCAGTGCCATCGGGTACATCCGTCGTTTTTGCAAGCTTCGTCAATGGCGTGGCCGCCCTGGCCGCAATAATTGACGTTTGGCGCTCACAGACCCGCCCTCGTAGCGGCTTGCCGCCCTTCGCTTCGTCTTCCTGCCTTTCGAACTCATTATGGACACAGCTGTTTTCAGTGTATCCACTGTGGCTCTGCGCGGGGGTTTTTGCTTTAGCAATGTACTCCATCCAGAATCAGAGCGCGGACCACCTTACCTCCTGAGGTATTTATGAGTAACAACCTCGACCAGCTCACCGATTGGTTGAAAGAGCACAAGATCACCGAAGTCGAATGCATGATCAGTGACCTGACCGGCATCACGCGCGGCAAGATTTCGCCCACCAACAAATTCATCGCCGAAAAAGGCATGCGCCTGCCCGAGAGCGTGCTGCTGCAGACCGTGACCGGCGACTATGTCGACGACGACATCTATTACGAACTGCTCGACCCGGCGGACATTGACATGATCTGCCGCCCCGACGAGAACGCCGTGTTCCTCGTGCCGTGGGCCATCGAGCCGACTGCCCAGGTGATCCACGACACCTACGACAAGAAGGGCAACCCGGTCGAACTGTCGCCGCGCAACGTACTGAAGAAAGTCCTCAAGCTCTACGCCGACAAGGGCTGGCAGCCTATCGTCGCGCCGGAGATGGAGTTCTACCTGACCAAGCGCAGCGAAGACCCGGACTTCCCGCTGCAGCCGCCGGTAGGCCGTTCCGGCCGCCCGGAGACCGGCCGCCAGTCGTTCTCGATCGAAGCCGCCAACGAATTCGACCCGCTGTTCGAAGACGTCTACGACTGGTGCGAACTGCAGCAGCTGGACCTCGACACGCTGATCCACGAAGACGGCACGGCGCAGATGGAAATCAACTTCCGTCACGGTAACGCCTTGCACCTGGCCGACCAGATCCTGGTGTTCAAGCGAACCATGCGCGAGGCGGCTCTCAAGCACAACGTGGCCGCCACCTTCATGGCCAAGCCCATGACTGGCGAGCCAGGCAGTGCCATGCACCTGCACCAGAGCGTGGTCGACGTGGTCACCGGCAAGAACATCTTCAGCAACGACGATGGCAGCATGAGCGAGCTGTTCCTGCACCACATCGGCGGCCTGCAGAAGTTCATCCCCGAAGCGCTGCCGTTGTTCGCCCCCAACGTCAACTCGTTCCGCCGCTTCCTGCCGGATACCTCGGCGCCGGTGAACGTGGAGTGGGGCGAAGAAAACCGCACCGTCGGCCTGCGTGTGCCGGATGCCGGCCCGCAAAGCCGCCGGGTCGAGAACCGCCTGCCGGGCGCCGACGCCAACCCTTACCTGGCCATCGCCGCCAGCCTGCTGTGTGGCTACATCGGCATGGTCGAAGGCATCGAGGCCAGCGCGCCGGTGCAGGGCCGTGGCTACGAACGCCGCAACCTGCGCCTGCCGCTGACCATCGAAGACGCCCTGGAACGCATGGAAAACAGCCGTGCGCTGGTGCAGTACCTGGGCAAAAAATTCATTACTGGATATGTCGCCACCAAGCGTGCCGAGCACGAAAACTTCAAGCGCGTCATCAGTTCCTGGGAGCGTGAGTTCCTGCTGTTTGCTGTCTGATCAACCCTGGTGCCGCTGGAGCGCGGCTGTCGAATAACGGAGAAGCACATGAGCGTCAACAACCCGCAAACCCGTGAATGGCAAACCCTCAGCGGGGAGCATCACCTCGCACCCTTCAGCGACTACAAGCAGCTGAAGGAGAAGGGGCCGCGCATCATTACCAAGGCCCAGGGTGTGCATTTGTGGGACAGCGAGGGGCACAAGATCCTCGACGGCATGGCCGGCCTGTGGTGCGTGGCGGTCGGATATGGCCGTGAAGAACTGGTGCAGGCGGCAGAAAAGCAGATGCGCGAACTGCCGTACTACAACTTGTTCTTCCAGACCGCTCACCCACCGGCGCTGGAGCTTGCCAAGGCGATCACCGACGTGGCGCCCGAAGGTATGACCCATGTGTTCTTCACCGGCTCCGGCTCCGAAGGCAACGACACCGTGTTGCGCATGGTTCGCCACTACTGGGCGCTGAAGGGCAAGCCGCACAAGCAGACCATCATCGGCCGCATCAACGGCTACCACGGCTCCACCGTGGCCGGTGCCAGCCTGGGCGGCATGAGCGGCATGCACGAACAGGGCGGCCTGCCGATCCCGGGTATCGTGCACATCCCTCAGCCGTACTGGTTCGGTGAGGGCGGCGACATGACCCCGGATGAATTCGGGGTGTGGGCAGCCGAGCAGCTGGAGAAGAAAATCCTCGAAGTCGGCGAAGACAACGTCGCCGCCTTTATCGCCGAGCCGATCCAGGGTGCCGGCGGCGTGATCATCCCGCCAGAAACCTACTGGCCGAAGGTGAAGGAGATCCTCGCCAAGTACGACATCCTGTTCGTTGCCGACGAAGTGATCTGCGGTTTCGGCCGCACCGGCGAGTGGTTCGGCTCCGATTACTACGACCTCAAGCCCGACCTGATGACCATCGCCAAGGGCCTGACCTCCGGTTACATCCCCATGGGCGGTGTGATCGTGCGTGACAAAGTAGCCCAGGTGCTCAGCGAAGGCGGCGACTTCAACCACGGCTTCACCTACTCCGGCCACCCGGTGGCGGCTGCGGTGGGCCTGGAAAACCTGCGCATCCTGCGTGATGAGAAGGTTGTCGAGAAGGCACGCACGGAAGCGGCACCGTATTTGCAAAAGCGTTTGCGTGAGCTGCAGGACCACCCGCTGGTGGGCGAGGTGCGCGGCCTGGGCCTGCTCGGTGCGATCGAGCTGGTCAAGGACAAGGCGACCCGCAGCCGTTACGAAGGCAAGGGCGTAGGCATGATCTGCCGTACCTTCTGCTTCGACAACGGCCTGATCATGCGTGCGGTGGGTGACACCATGATCATCGCGCCGCCGCTGGTGATTAGCCATGCGGAGATCGACGAGCTGGTGGAAAAAGCGCGCAAATGCCTGGATTTGACGCTTGAAGCGATCCGTTGACAGTTTGCTAGGCTAGCGATGTGACATTAAGTCGTTACGAGGCCCTGCTTTCCTTGAAACAGTGCCTTGTAACTTGCCAGACTAGCGACTGTTTCAGTCGCCGCGCGCTCTGCACCGTAGGTTCTGGCTGCTGGACAGTTGCTAAATAAAAATTCTGGAGCATTACGCATGAATAAAATGGGCAAGACGTTGCTGGCCGCCGCCCTGATGGGTGCCATGGCCTCCGCTGTTCAGGCTGAAGACAAAGTGTTGAACGTCTATAACTGGTCGGACTACATCGCTCCGGACACCATCGCCAAGTTCGAAAAGCAGACCGGTATCAAGGTCAAGTACGACGTCTTCGATAGCAACGAAACCCTCGAAGCCAAGCTGCTGGCTGGTAAATCGGGCTACGATGTGGTGGTGCCGTCCAACAACTTCCTGGCCAAGCAGATCAAGGCCGGTGTGTACGAGGAGCTGGACCGTTCCAAGCTGCCAAACTGGAAGAACCTCGACCCGGACCTGCTCAAAGCCGTTGGCGATGCCAGCGACAAGGACAACAAGCACGCCTTCCCGTACATGTGGGGCTCGATCGGCATCGGCTACAACCCGGAGAAGATCAAAGCCGTGTTGGGCGTGGACAAGATCGACTCGTGGGACGCCGTGTTCAAGCCTGAGAACATCGCCAAGCTCAAGAGCTGCGGCGTAAGCTTCCTGGACGCCCCGACCGAAATGCTGCCGGCTGCGCTGCACTACCTGGGCCTGCCAAGCAACAGCACCAAGAAAGAAGACCTGAAGGCCGCCGAGGACCTGTTCCTCAAGATTCGTCCTTCGATCACCTACTTCCACTCGTCCAAGTACATCGGCGACATGGCCAACGGCAACATCTGCGTGGCCGTCGGTTACTCGGGTGACCTGGAACAGTCCAAGGCCCGCGCCCACGAAGCTGGCGACAAGGTCAAAGTGGACTACATCATTCCGAAAGAAGGTGCCGGTACCTTCTACGACATGGTCGCCATCCCTAAAGATGCCGAGCATAAAGACGCTGCCTACCAGTTCATGGACTTCCTGATGCAACCGGAAATCATGGCTGAAATCACCAACGCCGTACGCTTCCCGAACGGCAACCTGGCGGCCACTCAGTTCGTCGATAAAGACATCACCAGCGACCCGAGCATCTACCCGCCTGCCGAAGTGAAGAAGCAGCTGTACGCGATCGCTGCGCCTGATGCTTCTGTGCAGCGTGTGATCACCCGCAGCTGGACCAAGATCAAGTCGGGCAAGTAAGCCCGATGCGGCACCTCTGGGCCGGGGATTCCCGGCCCAGAGCCAGTGAAAGGCAATTGATGATTGCGGCATCGAAGCTGCGAAGGTAAGTTGCGCGCCGGTTTTGCGTGTGCGGCAGCATTGTCGCTACCCAGGCACTGATTGTGAGGACCACCCACTTGTCTATTTCTGTTTTACGCAAGGCCTTGATGGCTGGAGCGGGCCTGACGCTGGCATGCAGCGTCCAAGCGGCGCCAACGGTGCATTTTTACAACTGGTCCGACTACATCGGCCCGACCACACTCGCGGACTTCGAAAAAGCCACGAGCATCAAGCCTGTGCAGGACGTGTTCGACTCCAACGAAACCCTGGAAGGCAAGCTGCTGGCCGGCAATACCGGCTATGACGTGGTGGTGCCGTCCAACCATTTCCTTGGCAAGCAGATCAAGGCGGGCGCGTTCCAGAAGCTCGACAAGAACCTGCTGCCCAATTATGCCAACCTCGACCCGGCGCTGATGAAACGCCTGGAAAAGAACGACCCGGGCAACCAGTACGCCGTGCCTTACCTGTGGGGCACCAACGGCATCGGCTACAACGTCGACAAGGTCAAGGCCGCGCTGGGCGTGGACACCATCGACTCCTGGGCCGTGCTGTTCGAACCCGAGAACATGAAGAAGCTCTCCAAATGTGGTGTGGCCTTCCTCGACTCGGCGGACGAAATGCTCCCGGCGGTGCTTAACTACATGGGGCTGAACCCCAACAGTACCGACCCCAAGGATTACGCCAAGGCCGAGCAGAAGCTGCTGGCAGTACGCCCGTACGTGACCTACTTCCACTCGTCCAAGTACATCACCGACCTGGCCAACGGCGACATCTGCGTCGCGGCCGGCTTCTCCGGTGACATTTTCCAGGCCAAGGCCCGCGCCGAAGAGGCGAAGAAGGGCGTTAACCTGGCCTACGCCATTCCCAAGGAAGGCGGCAACCTCTGGTTCGATGTGCTGGCGATCCCCAAGGACGCCAAGAACGTGAAAGAGGCGCATGCCTTCATCAACTATTTGCTGAAACCTGAGGTTATCGCCCAGGTCAGCGATTACGTCGGTTACGCCAACCCGAACCCCAAGGCTGGCGACCTGATGGACCAGGCCGTGAGGACTGACGCTGCGGTTTACCCACCGCAGGAAGTGCTGGACAAGATGTTCGTGAACTCAGAGTTGCCACCCAAGGTGCAACGGCTGATGACCCGTAGCTGGACCAAGGTCAAGTCGGGCAAGTAAAAATCCAGACCCGCGACGGCACCTGCAGAACAGGCCACGCGGGCACAAAAATCTTGTTGGGAGTTTCACTCATGGCAGTTGCCTCCGGTGCCTATAAAAAAGCCCTCGAGGGTGGCCAGCAACCCAAGCAGGTGCTGGTCAAGATCGACCGGGTCACGAAAAAGTTCGACGAAACCATAGCCGTGGACGATGTGTCCCTGGAAATCCGCAAGGGCGAGATCTTCGCCCTGCTGGGTGGCTCCGGTTCCGGCAAGTCCACCTTGCTGCGCATGCTGGCCGGCTTCGAGCGCCCGACCGAAGGGCGGATCTTCCTCGATGGCGTCGACATCACCGACATGCCGCCCTACGAGCGGCCGATCAACATGATGTTCCAGTCCTACGCGCTGTTCCCGCACATGACCGTGGCGCAGAACATCGCCTTCGGCCTGCAGCAGGACAAGATGCCCAAGGCCGAGATCGACGCGCGTGTGGCCGAGATGCTCAAGCTGGTGCACATGACCCAATACGCCAAGCGCAAGCCGCACCAGCTGTCTGGTGGCCAGCGCCAGCGCGTGGCCCTGGCCCGCTCGCTGGCCAAGCGCCCCAAGCTGCTGCTGCTCGACGAGCCAATGGGCGCGCTGGACAAGAAACTGCGTTCGCAGATGCAGCTGGAGCTGGTAGAGATCATCGAGCGCGTGGGCGTGACCTGCGTGATGGTGACCCACGACCAGGAAGAGGCCATGACCATGGCCCAGCGCATCGCCATCATGCACCTGGGCTGGATCGCCCAGATCGGCTCGCCGGTGGACATCTACGAGACGCCTACCAGCCGCCTGGTGTGCGAGTTCATCGGTAACGTCAACCTGTTCGAAGGTGAAGTGGTCGACGACGCCGAAGGCCACGCGATCATTGCCAGCCCGGAGTTGGAGCGCAAGATCTACGTCGGCCATGGCATCACCACCTCGGTGGAAGACAAGCACATCACCTACGCCCTGCGCCCGGAGAAGATGCTGGTCACCTCCCAGCAACCGACCTGCGAGCACAACTGGTCGCGCGGCAAGGTCCACGACATCGCCTACCTGGGCGGCCACTCGGTGTTCTACGTCGAGCTGCCGAGCGGCAAGGTCGTGCAGTCGTTCGTCGCCAACGCCGAACGCCAGGGCACTCGCCCGACCTGGGGCGATGAAGTGTACGTGTGGTGGGAAGACGACAGCGGCGTGGTACTGCGGTCATGAAACTGCGCAAGCTCAAGCGAGCCTTCCAGCGCCTGACCCCGCAGGGGCGGCATGTGGTGATCGGCGTGCCGTTCATCTGGCTGTTCCTGTTCTTCATGCTGCCGTTCTTCATCGTGCTGAAGATCAGCTTTGCTGAAGCCGACGTGGCGATCCCGCCGTATACCGAGATCTACAGCTACGTCGAAGACAAGATCCAGCTGGTACTCAACCTGGCCAACTACGGCCTGCTGACCGAGGACGAGCTGTACCTCTCGGCCTACCTGGGTTCGTTGAAGATGGCCTTCTTCAGCACCCTCCTGTGCCTGCTGATCGGCTTCCCGATGGCCTACGCCATCGCCAACGCCAAGAAGGAGACGCAGACGGTCCTGCTGCTGCTGATCATGATGCCGACCTGGACCGCGATCCTGATTCGGGTCTACGCGTGGATGGGTATCCTCAGCAACAACGGTTTGCTTAACGGCTTCCTGCTGTGGACCGGGCTGATCGACCAGCCGCTGCAGATCCTCAACACCAACCTGGCGGTGTACATCGGCGTGGTTTATTCGTACCTGCCGTTCATGATCCTGCCGCTGTTCGCCAACCTGGTGAAGCATGACCCTTCGTTGCTGGAGGCGGCTTCGGACCTGGGTTCGAGCACCTTCAACAGCTTCTGGAAAATCACCGTGCCGCTGTCGAAGAACGGCATCATCGCCGGCTGCATGCTGGTGTTCATCCCGGTGGTGGGCGAGTTCGTGATCCCGGAACTGCTCGGCGGCCCGGAAACCCTGATGATCGGTAAAGTGCTGTGGCAGGAGTTCTTCAACAACCGTGACTGGCCGGTGGCATCCGCCCTGGCAGTGGTGATGCTGGCGATCCTGATCGTGCCGATCCTGCTGTTCAACCGTAGCCAGGCCAAAGAGATGGAGGGCCGCGCATGAAACGCTTCAGTTTCTCCAAGCTGATGCTGGTGCTCGGCTTGCTGTTCATCTACCTGCCAATGCTGATTTTGGTGATCTACTCGTTCAACGCCTCCAAGCTGGTGACGGTATGGGGCGGCTGGTCGGTGAAGTGGTACGTCGGCCTGCTCGACAACACCCAGCTGATGGGTTCGGTGATGCGCTCGCTGGAGATCGCCTGCTACACGGCGGTGGCTGCGGTGGCGCTGGGTACCCTGGCGGCGTTCGTGCTGACCCGGGTGACCCGCTTCAAGGGCCGCACGCTGTTCGGTGGCCTGGTCACCGCGCCGCTGGTAATGCCCGAGGTAATTACCGGTCTGTCGCTGCTGCTGCTGTTCGTGGCCATGGCCCAGATGATCGGCTGGCCGCAGGAACGTGGCATCGTCACCATCTGGATCGCCCACACCACGTTCTGCGCGGCGTATGTGGCGGTGGTGGTGTCGGCACGCCTGCGTGAGCTGGACCTGTCGATCGAGGAAGCGGCGATGGACCTGGGTGCCAAGCCGTGGAAGGTGTTCTTCCTGATCACCATCCCGATGATCGCGCCATCGCTGGCGGCGGGCGGCATGATGTCGTTCGCCCTGTCGCTGGATGACCTGGTACTGGCCAGCTTCGTGTCCGGCCCAGGCTCGACCACCTTGCCGATGGAAGTGTTCTCGGCGGTGCGTTTGGGCGTGAAGCCAGAGATCAACGCCGTGGCCAGTTTGATCCTGCTGTCGGTGTCGCTGGTGACCTTCTTCGTCTGGTTCTTCAGCCGCCGTGCCGAAGAGCTTCGCCGCAAGGCGATTCAGCAGGCGATCGAAGAGGGTGCTGCGGCCAACGCCTCGCAGCCACAGGTCAAGCGCCCGGCGCAGGTGGCTGCGTCGGCCTGACCCGGCCCTTTCGCGGGCACGCCCGCTCCCACAGGGACCGCACAGCTTTCCGGCTTGTGGTAATCCCTGTGGGAGCGGGCAAGCCCGCGAATGCCCCAACACCGATTCAAAGCCATACCGCATCCCAGTGTGGATAGTCCCTGACACTCCTGACCAATCCAGCCCTCAAGGGATTGGCAACAATGTACCGGGCTACATGCACCACACTCTCTTCCCGCCGCAGCGCATGGTCGTGGTATCCCGATTGCCATATCGGTTTGTGCCTGACACCTGCCTTGTGCAATGCAATGGCTGTGCGCGATTTGAATTTGCGCATCAGCGTTCCCAATGCCACTTCCTTCAGTTCGATCAGCCAATGCAGATGGTCAGGCATCACTACCCAGGCCAACGACCGGCAGTCCTCAATGTCATCTGAGACCCGCAAGTGTTTGATCACCAGGCGAGCATGGTCGAAGTCATGGAACAGTGGCTGTCGCAGGTGTGTTTTGGTGGTCAGCATGTAGAGCCTGCCTGGCTCGGAAAAGCGCCCACGGCGCAGAAGGTGGGACTCGGCTAACGGCATTGTGATCTTCCTTGAAGTTGAACCTCCCTTTGAAAGGTAGTGGCTGAAGCAGAGTTGCCGAGTGGCTGATGGTTTCTGGATATGGCTGAAGCGTGTGGTTGGCTGTGCCGGCCCTTTCGCGGGGTTGCCCCCGCCCCCACGGGCCGCCCCAGTGACAAAGCCCCCGCGGTACCAGGGGGGG
>NZ_JBDJLK010000039.1:0-54209 GCF_039673335.1 Pseudomonas sp. TWI929 | reverse complement strand
TCCTGGTTTTGTTTTGGTGGTTGTTGGTCCCCCCCCGCCCTAGGGGGGGTAAACCCCCTCTAAGCGCCCTCTCCCCCCAACACAGCCCAAAGCCGAACGCACCAAAAGTGTGCCGCTCATTTCGCACGATTTTGTAACTTATGTTTCCCCAGGCAGGCCCTTAAACTGAATCAACCGTAAACGGATTTCGAGTTTTCCCCATGCCTGCCTCCCGTCGCTTCCCCTTGTTGCTGATCGGCGCCTTTCTGGCCCTTTACCTGGTCTGGGGCTCCACCTACCTGTTCATTCGCATTGGCGTCGAGAGCTGGCCACCGATGCTCATGGCCGGGGTGCGCTTCCTGATTGCCGGCGGCCTGCTGTACGGCTTCCTGCGCTGGCGCGGTGTGCCGGCACCCACCTGGCCACAGTGGCGAGCGGCCGGGGCGATCGGCTTTTTGCTGCTTAGCTGCGGCAACGGTGGCGTGACCGTGGCCGAGCATGCCGGCGTGGCCTCGGGCGTGGCGGCGCTGGCGGTGGCGACGGTGCCATTGTTCACCCTGCTGTTCGGCCTGCTGTTCGGGCACCGCAACTCGAAGCTGGAGTGGGCGGGGATTGCCCTTGGGCTGGTGGGTATCGGCCTGCTGAACCTGGGCTCCAACCTGCAGGCCAGCCCGATTGGGGCAGCGCTGATCATCTTTGCGGCGGCGTCGTGGGCGTTCGGCTCGGTGTGGAGCAAGACCTTGCCGCTGCCACAGGGGCCGATGGCCAGTGCCGCGGAGATGCTGGTGGGTGGTGCGGTGCTGTTGCTGGGCAGCGTGCTGTCGGGCGAACACATGACGCAGATGCCGACCGCTGCCGGCTGGGGCGCATTGGCCTACCTGGTGTTCTTCGGCTCGATCCTGGCCTTCAGTGCCTACATGTACCTGCTCAAGCATGTGCGCCCGGCAGCCGCCACCAGCTATGCCTACGTCAACCCGGCGGTGGCGGTGCTGTTGGGTATCGTCTTCGCCGGTGAGCAGATTGGTGCCGAAGAGTGCGTGGCGATGGCGGTGATCATCGGTGCAGTGGTGTTGATCGGCCTGCCGCAGTGGCGCAGGGCAGCCGAGCCCGCGCAGCCGATGAAAGGCGAAATCTGCAAGTAGGCGGGGGCGATGCGGTAAACTTGCCGCCTTCGCTGAACCCCCTGACGGTATTGCCATGAATTTCGCCAAACTCGGCCTGATCGAACCGCTGCTGCGCACCCTGCAGCAACTGGACTACACCACCCCGACCCCGGTGCAGGCCAAGGCTATCCCTGCCGTGCTGGCCGGCCGCGACCTGATGGCCGCAGCCCAGACCGGCACCGGCAAGACCGCAGGCTTTGCCTTGCCCGTGCTGCAGCGCCTGGCGCTGGAAGGCGAGAAGGTGGCCAGCAACTCGATCCGTGCCTTGGTGCTGGTGCCTACCCGTGAGCTGGCCGAGCAGGTGCACAACAACGTGCGCGAGTATGCCGAGAACCTGCCGCTGAGCACCTATGCGGTGTATGGCGGGGTCAGCATCAACCCGCAGATGATGCGCCTGCGCCGTGGCGTCGACCTGCTCGTGGCCACCCCAGGCCGCTTGCTCGACCTGTTCCGGCAGAACGCGGTGAAGTTCAACCAGGTGCAGACCCTGGTGCTGGACGAAGCCGACCGCATGCTCGACCTGGGCTTTGCCGAAGAGCTGCAGTCGGTGTACGCCGCGCTGCCACGCAAGCGCCAGACGTTGCTGTTCTCCGCCACTTTCTCCGAGCAGATCCGCATGCTGGCGGGGCTGGCGCTGAATGACCCGCTGAGTATTGAAGTCAGCCCGCGCAATGCTACCGCCAGCAGCGTCAAGCAGTGGCTGGTGCCTGTGGACAAGAAGCGCAAGGAAGACCTGTTCTGCCACCTGATGCGCAAGCAGCGCTGGAAGCAGGTGCTGGTGTTCGCCAAGACCCGCAATGGCGTCGACCAGTTGGTGGAGCGCTTGCTGGCCGAAGGTGTGAATGCCGACGGCATTCACGGCGACCGCCCGCAAGCCACCCGCCAGCGCGCGCTGGAGAGCTTCAAGGCCCGCGAGATCCAGGTGCTGGTGGCGACCGACGTGGCCGCTCGTGGCCTGGACATCGACGACCTGCCGCTGGTGGTCAACCTCGACCTGCCGATCGTTGCCGAGGACTACGTGCACCGTATCGGCCGTACCGGGCGGGCGGGCAACAAGGGCGAGGCGATTTCGCTGGTGTGCGCGGATGAAGTGCAGTTGCTGTCGGCGATTGAAGTACTGACCCGGCAGACCCTGCCGCGCCATGAAGAGCCGGATTTCATCCCTGACCACCGGGTGCCGATGACCGATGCCAGTGGCCAGGTGATCAAGAAGCCGAAGAAGCCCAAGAAGCCGAAAGAGAACAGCGCCAAGCGTGGGTTGGGGCGTTGGATGGACAGCACTGAAGCAGGCAATGCAGAGCCGGCGGTGAAGGCGGTGCGCAAGGTGCCTAGCTTCAATGGTGGGCCGCGCAAGCGTAAGCCGTAGATTCGCGGCCTACGCGGACCCTGTGGGAGCGGGTTTACCCGCGAAGAATACGACGCGGTGGATGGCACCGGCTGTGCCGGTGTTCGCGGGTGAACCCGCTCCCACAGGGGAGCGGTGTCAGCCTTGGGATTTGAGCCAGCTTGCCGCCGCTCGCCCGGCGCGCAACCCACTGGCAAAACACGCCGTCAGCAGATACCCCCCGGTCGGCGCCTCCCAGTCCAGCATCTCGCCGGCACAGAACACCCCCGGCATGCCCTTGACCATAAGCCCTTCATCCAGCCCCTCGAAACGCACCCCCCCCGCGCTGCTGATCGCCTCATCCAGCGGCCGCGTACGCACCAGCGTGATCGGTAATGCCTTGATCGCCCGCGCCAATGCGCCTGGCTCGGCAAAGGTCGCCTGATCGGTCAGCTCGCGCAGCAGTGCGGCCTTGACCCCATCGATCCCCAGCTGGCTGTGCAGGTGCTTGGCCATGGAGCGCGAGCCCCGTGGCTTGGCCAAGGCCTGGGCAATCTTGTCCACAGGCTTGTCCGGCAGCAGGTCGAGCAACAGCAGCCCACGGCCCTCGCGGTTGATTGCCTCGCGCACTGGCGCCGACCAGGCATACACCAGGCTGCCTTCCACGCCCTGCGCGGTGAGAATGAATTCGCCCTTGCGCGGCGCGCTGCCAGGTACGCTCAGGGCAATGTTCTTCAGCGGCGCACCGGCGAACTTGTCTGTGAGCAGCGCGCTCCAGCCTGCCACTTCAAAACCGCAGTTGCTCGGTTGCATAGGTGAGATATCCACAGCCCGTTCGGCCAGCAGTGGCTGCCAACTGCCATCGGAACCTAGCCGCGCCCAGCTGCCACCACCCAACGCCAGTACCACTACTGCAGCGTTAACCAGGCGTTCCCCCTGTGGATAAGCAATCCGCAAGGCGCCCTCGGCATTCCAGCCCAACCAACGATGGCGGGTGTGGATAACTACCCCGCTGTCGCGCAGGCGCTTGAGCCAGGCGCGCAGCAGTGGTGCGGCTTTCATGTCGGTAGGGAACACCCGGCCCGAGGTGCCGACGAAGGTTGCGATGCCTAGGCCGTGAATCCACTGGCGCAAGGCGTCGGCGTCGAAGTCGCGCAGCAGGGCATCGATTTCGCCCTGGCGTTCGGCATAGCGGCCCACGAACGCCGGGTAAGGTTCGGAGTGGGTGATGTTCATGCCGCCGACACCCGCCAGCAGGAACTTGCGGCCTACCGAGGGCATGGCATCGAACACCTCTACTGCCAGGCCCGCCTGGGCCAGTGCTTCAGCGGCCATCAGGCCGGCTGGGCCGCCACCGATGACGACAGCGAGAGGAGGAGAGGCGGGGTTGAGATCGGGCATGGTGGGCAGCAGGCTGTGGAAAAGATGCGCATTCTAGCGCAGCGCTGCCCAAGGAAGCACTGGTCAAAAAACGATCAGTACTCTGCAGGCCTTGCATACAAAGGGCTACAGCGCCTTTCCCGCAGGTTATCCACAAGCGGCTCCACAGTCATTGTGAACAACTGATGACGCGTGCCGCACTGTGATGAAGAATGCCATGGCGCTTGGCCAAGGCTTCGCGGTCCTTGCTGTAGCCACCGCCGATCACGCCCACCACCGGGATATCTCGGCCCAGGCAGTGGCGCAGCACCGCCTCGTCACGAGCAGCAACGCCGGCATCGGAGAGTTGCAGGTAGCCCAGGGCGTCGTCCTTGTGCACATCGACGCCGGCGTCATACAGCACCAGGTCGGGCTGATACAGCGGCAGCAGGTAGTTGAGCGCATCGTCCACCACTTTCAGGTAGGCCGCGTCACCCATGCCGCGGGGCAGGGGGATGTCCCAATCGCTTTGCGCCTTGCGCGCCGGGAAGTTCTGCTCGCAGTGCAGCGACACGGTGATGGCCTCTGGGGTGTCGTGCAGGATGCGCGCGGTGCCGTCGCCCTGGTGCACGTCGCAGTCGAATATCAGTACCCGGTGCACCCGGCCGGCCTCCAGCATGTAGCGGCTGATAACTGCCAGGTCGTTGAAGATGCAGAAGCCGGCAGGGTGATCGTAATGGGCGTGGTGGGTGCCGCCGGCGAGGTGGCAGGCGATGCCGTGCTGCAGCGCCATCTCGGCGGTCAGCAGTGAGCCACCCACTGCACGCACGGTGCGCCGGGCCAGGGCTTCGCTCCAGGGCAGGCCGAGGCGGCGCTGGTCTTCGCGGGACAGGTCGCCGTTCATGTAACGCTCGATGTAGCCACGGTCGTGCGCCAGGGCGAGGATATCGTTGGGGCAGATCTCCGGGCGCAGCAGGGCCTGGTCGGTGGTCAGCCCGCTGTCGACCAGGTGGTCGCGCAGCAGGCGGAACTTGTCCATCGGGAAGCGGTGTTCGGCGGGGAACTCCGGGCTGTAGTCTTCGTGGTAGATCAGCGGCAACGGCATGGGTGGGGTCGCAATCAGGGCCAGTGCTGATCTTGCCATGGCCGGGGCAGCTTTGCTGCCCAATCGCCGGCAAGGCAGGTCAATTCTACTTCGCGGTGCTGGCCAGCACCCGCTGCCAGTCGGTTTCGTTCAGGCGGCCGAGGATGCGCGCCTTGCCATTGCCATCCACCGAAACGAACAGTGCGCTGGCATAGCCGCTTTCACGCTCCCCACCGGCCACGTGCTGCTGACGGGCGAAGTGGTCGATGCAGCCGTTGTGGGTCACCAGCACCAGGTTATGCCCCGGCCGTTTGTGCGCCAGCGCTTCACTGGCGAACTGGTTGTCGCAGCCTTCCAGCCAGTCTTCACTGGCCACCGCCTGGCCAAGGATGAAGTGCGCGGTTTGCCGGGTGCGCAGTTTCGGGCTGCTGAGCAGATCGGCATTGTTCAGGCCCAGTTGCTGCAGCCCTTGGCCAACGCGGCTGGCAGCCTGGCTGCCGGCCACGGTGATGCCGGTGGGGTCGTCCAGGCAGGGGCCGGGAGCGCTGTCGCAGCGTTCGGCGTGGCGGATCATCACGATCACCGCACCGTCGGCCCAGTCCTGCAGCAGGCCACTGTCACTCAGTCGTTGTTCGTTGCCAAGGTCCACGATATGCGTCCTCGTCGCCAGCCAGGTGGTCAACGCCGCCACGACCATGCACAGGCCAAGGGTTGCGCCGAGGGCTTTGCGGCTCAGGCGGCGCTTGCGCCGGGCGTGGATGGCAGGGTGCCCCAGGGTATTGCTTGATGGCATGCGTTGCTCCATTGGCATGGCCGTGGCTGGCACGGCAGAGATGGCGGCATTTTGCAAAGGGGCCTGTCGGGGGCCGGTGAAGGGCGTGTGAAAATTGCATTCGGCTGCTGCCAGCTGGGTGAAACCCGCGCCCGCGCCTACGCTGTAAACTGCAAGACGGCAAAACCGGAGCAGGCCCGATGACCCCCATCCTTCAACTGGAAAGCGCACGGCTGGTGCTGCGCCAATGGCACGACGACGACCTGCGCGAGTTCGCCGCGCTGTGCGCTGACCCACAGGTGATGCGCTACTTCCCGGCGCCGCTGACGCGCCTGGAGGCGGCTGCGCTGATCGGCCGCGTGCGCGGGCACTTCAACGAATACGGTTTTGGTCTATGGGCCCTGGAACGCAAGGACAGTGGCGCGTTCATCGGCATGACCGGGTTGCTGCACGTTGGTTTCGAGGCCGGCTTCACGCCAGCGGTGGAGATCGGCTGGCGCCTGGCCCGCCGGCATTGGGGCCTCGGTTTTGCCAGCGAAGCGGCGTGGACTTGCCTGCGTTGTGCTTTCGCCCAATTGCGCCTGGAAGAGGTGGTGTCGTTCACTAGCGAGAGCAACCTGCCGTCGCAGAAGGTCATGCAGGCCATTGGCATGCAGCAGGACCCGGCCGGCAGCTTCGAACACCCCCGCCTGCCTGTGGGCCATCCGCTGCGCCCGCATGTGCTGTACCGCATCGACCGCGCGCACTGGGAGCGCACCCTGCGCGCCTGAATGCACGGGCATGCCCGGCGCGAATGACAAACCCTGTATTATTTGCCTTCATAAAGAGCGCTGTAGAGACGTGTTGCCTTGCTAGGAGAACCCCCGATGAGTCATGTGTTGGACGACCTGGTCGACCTGTTGAGCCTCGAGTCCATCGAGGAGAACCTGTTCCGTGGACGTAGCCAGGACCTGGGCTTCCGCCAGCTGTACGGTGGGCAAGTGCTGGGCCAGTCGTTGTCGGCAGCCAGCCAGACGGTCGAGGACGCACGCCATGTACATTCGTTGCACGGCTACTTCCTGCGCCCTGGGGATGCCAGCCTGCCGGTGGTGTACTCGGTGGACCGCGTGCGTGATGGCGGCAGCTTCAGCACCCGGCGAGTGACGGCGATCCAGAAGGGCCAGACCATCTTCACCTGCAGCGCGTCGTTCCAGTACGACGAGGAAGGTTTCGAGCACCAGGCGCAGATGCCTGACGTGGTTGGCCCGGAGAACCTGCCCACCGAGGTCGAGTTGGCCCGTGCCATGGCCGACCAGTTGCCTGAGCGCATTCGCGACAAGGTGCTGTGCGCCAAGCCGATCGAGATTCGCCCGGTCACCGAGCGCGACCCGTTCAACCCCAAGCCCGGCGACCCGGTGAAGTACGCCTGGTTCCGCGCCGATGGCAACCTGCCCGACGTGCCGGCCTTGCACAAGTACATGCTGGCCTACGCCTCGGACTTCGGCCTGTTGACCACTGCGTTGCTGCCACATGGCAAATCGGTGTGGCAGCGTGACATGCAGATTGCCAGCCTCGACCATTCGCTGTGGTTCCATGGCAACCTGCGTGCCGACGAGTGGCTGTTGTACACCACCGACAGCCCCTGGGCCGGTAACTCCCGCGGTTTCTGCCGCGGCAGCATCTTCAATCAGGCCGGGCAACTGGTGGCGTCGTCGTGCCAGGAAGGCCTGATTCGCCATCGCAAGGACTGGGCATGAGCCTGGGCGAGGTGCGCAACTGGGTGTTCGATATGGACGGCACCCTGACCGTGGCCGTGCATGATTTCGCCGCCATTCGTGTGGCGCTGGACATCCCCGCCGAGCACGACATTCTCACCCACCTGGCGGCCTTGCCGGCGGATGAGGCGGCAGCCAAGCATGCCTGGTTGCTGGAACACGAGCGCGATTTGGCGATTGCCTCCACGGCGGCCACGGGGGCGGTGGAGCTGGTGCGCGAGCTGGCTGAACGCGGTTGCCGGCTGGGCATTCTGACCCGCAATGCGCGCGAGCTGGCGCATGTAACGCTGGAGGCCATTGGCCTGGCGGATTGCTTCCCTGTGGAGCACATTCTTGGGCGTGACGAGGCGGCGCCCAAGCCGAGCCCCGATGGCTTGTTGAAAATTGCCCGTGCCTGGGGCGTGGCGCCGGGTGAGCTGGTGATGGTGGGCGACTACCGGTTTGACCTGGACTGCGGGCGAGCGGCAGGGGCGCGGACGGTGCTGGTGAATTTGCCGGACAACCCATGGCCGGAGCTGGTGGATTGGCATGCGGCCGATTGCCGGGCGTTGAAGGTGATGCTGGGCTGAGTTTTTGTGCTGCCTGTGCGGGCCTCTTCGCGGGTGAACCCGCTCCCACTGGATCTGCACCGCCCTCAAGGGCAGTGGGGTCTCTGTGGGAGCGGGTTCACCCGCGAAAGGGCCGGACCTGTCTATGCTGAACCCCAATCTTTTCCCTGAACGGAGACCTACCCATGACCAGCAAGGCCATCTACGTACAACCCGGCGGCGGCTACGACAAGGTCGAGGTCGGCACCTGCGAAGCCCCTGTACCCCAGGCCGGCGAGATCACCGTGCGCCTGCATGCCAGCTCCCTCAACTACCATGACTTCGCCGTGGTCAGCGGCATGTGGGGCCCGAGCGAGCGGCGTATCCCCATGGCCGATGGTGCGGGCGAAGTGGTCGCAGTAGGTAGTGGCGTCACTGAGTTCCAGGTTGGCGATAACGTGGTCAGCACCTTCTTCCCCGACTGGCTCGATGGCCAGGCCAATGTCGAAGGCTTTGCCAGGGTGCCCGGTGACGGCATTGATGGCTACGCCCGTGAACAGGTCACCGCACGCGCCACTGCCTTCACCCTGGCACCCAAGGGCTTCAGCCACGCTGAAGCCGCCACCCTGACCACTGCCGGCCTCACCGCCTGGCGTGCGCTGATGAGCGACGACCACCTCAAGCCCGGCGACACGGTACTGGTGCAGGGCACCGGCGGGGTGTCGATATTCGCCCTGCAATTCGCCAAGCTGGCTGGCGCCACGGTGATCGCCACCTCGTCCAGCGACGCCAAGCTGGAGCGCCTGAAGGCCCTGGGCGCCGACCACCTGATCAACTACAAGAGCACCCCGGCCTGGGGTGAAAAAGCACGCGAGCTGACGGGCAACCGTGGCGTTGATCACGTGATCGAGGTGGGTGGCCCGGCGACGTTGGAGCAATCGATGATTGCCGCGCGTATTGGTGGGCATGTCTCGCTGATCGGCATCCTCACCGGCGTTGCCGGGCAGTTGCCGCTGGTTCAGGCGCTGGTGCGACAGATTCGCCTGCAAGGCGTGCTGGTGGGCAGCCGCGCGCAGCAGCAGGCGATGGTGCGGGCGATCGATGCCAATGGCTTGCGGCCGGTGGTGGACAAGCACTTCGAACTGGAGCAGATCGTCGAGGCGTTCCGTTACCAGGAAAGCAACCGGCATTTCGGCAAGATCTGCCTGACCTGGTAATCAAAGCTGATGCGGTTCTCTTTGTAGGGGCGTGTCACGCTTGCTCGGGCAGTAGTCGATCCCGGCTATTGGACAGGTGCAGGCACACCGCCGCCCGCGCCGCGTCCGGGTCTTGCCGACGGATGGCATTGAGGATCGCCTCATGCTCCAGGTTGGCCAGGTACGCCTGCCGTGCCAGCTTGGCCCCGCTGCGCTCGGCCACGGCCATGCGGTTGCGCGGGATCAGGCCGTTGCCCAACTGCAGCAGCATCTCGGTGAAATACAGGTTGCCGGTGGCTTCGGCTATCAACAGGTGAAAGCGCCGGTCAGCTTCGATGCAGCTGTCACCCGCGGCAGCCAGGTCCTGGTAGTCATCCAGTGCCTGGCGCATGCGCGCCAGGTGCCCTTCATCACGGCGTAGCGCGGCCAGTGCGGCGGCCTGGCCTTCCAGGCCAATGCGCAGCTCCAGCAAATCGCGCACATTGGCCGCGCTTTCCGCAGCGATGCGCAGGCCAGCCTGGGCCTGGCGCTCCATCACGAAGGTACCGATACCGTGGCGAGGTTCCACCAGCCCCGATGCCTGCAACTTCGACAAGGCTTCGCGAACCACCGTGCGGCTGACCCCGTGTTCGCGCACCAGGGTGTTCTCGGAGGGCAGCTTGTCGCCTGGTTTGAAGGTGCCTAGCAAAATCTGCTGGGTCAGGCTGGAGACCAGGTCATGGGCGCGGCTATGGCCACGTTTATGGGCGTGTTCGGTTTCCATGGTGTGATCCGTTTCTTGTTGTGCTTGTACGACAAGTTAAACCATAAAAATTTTTTTTGCCGTTTTTTCCAGTCGACAAATCAGCGAATAGCTCCTCTGATTTTGAAAGATCGCAGCAAATTACCATTATGACAGCTTGTATTTTGCACTTTTGCCGACATTGATCATCTTGTCGTACAACTGCGCTGCGCATATGCTCATCCCCACTGCCATGTCAGACAACCTCGACCCGCACAAAAACAATTAGTGGGAGATCCGCAAGTGAACGACACCCTCGCTCCGTCTACCCGGAATGAAGGCGACGCCTTGGCCAGCGCCGTGGCCAAGGTAAAGCGCCACGTCCTGCCGCTGTTCGTCATCATGTTCATCGTCAACTACCTCGACCGCGTCAACATCGGCTTCGTCCGCCCGCACCTGGAAAGCGACCTGGGTATCAGCGCTGCCGCCTTTGGCCTTGGCGCGGGCCTGTTCTTCATCGGCTACGCGCTGTTCGAAGTGCCTTCGAACATGCTGCTGCAGAAGGTTGGTGCACGCCTGTGGTTGACCCGCATCATGTTCACCTGGGGGCTGGTGGCCACGGCCATGGCCTTCGTGCAGAGCGAAACCCAGTTCTATGTGCTGCGCTTTCTGCTCGGCGTTGCCGAAGCGGGCTTCTTCCCGGGGGTGATCTACTACTTCACTCGCTGGTTGCCGGCTGCCGAACGGGGCAAGGCAATTGCCATCTTCCTCAGCGGCTCGGCGCTGGCCTCGCTGATTTCCGGGCCGCTGGCCGGGGCGCTGATGCAGATCCAGGGCCTGGGCCTGCATGGCTGGCAATGGATGCTGTTCATCGAAGGCATGGCCTCGGTCACCCTGTGCTTCTTCGTGTTCTTCTGGCTCGACTCCAAACCGCAGGATGCCAAGTGGCTGAGCCAGGCCGAGCAGGACGCGCTGGTGGCCACCATCGACCGCGAGCAGCGTGAGCGCGAGGCCATCGGTGCGGTCAAGCCTTCGGCCTGGAGCCTGCTCAAGGACCGCCAGATCGTGCTGTTCTGCCTGATCTACTTCTGCATCCAGCTGACTATCTACGCCGCCACCTTCTGGCTGCCGAGCATCATCAAGCGCATGGGCGACCTCAGCGACCTGCAGGTTGGCTTCTTCAACTCGATCCCATGGCTGATCTCGATCCTGGCCATGTATGCCTTCGCTGCCGGCTCTGCACGCTGGAAGTTCCAGCAGGCCTGGGTTGCGGGTGCCCTGGTGATTGCCGCCATCGGCATGTTCATGTCCACCACTGGTGGGCCGGTGTTCGCCTTTGTCGCGGTGTGCTTCGCGGCCATCGGTTTCAAGTCGGCGTCGTCGCTGTTCTGGCCGATCCCTCAGGGTTACCTGGATGCCCGTATCGCCGCAGCCGTGATCGCGCTGATCAACTCGGTCGGCAACCTCGGCGGCTTCGTCGCCCCCACCACCTTCGGCCTGCTGGAGCAGCAGACCGGCTCGATCCAGGGCGGCCTGTATGGCCTGGCGGTGACCTCGGTACTGGCGGCCATTGCCATCTTCTTTGTACGCATTCGCCCAAAGGGCGCCCCTACTGATGACCTCAAGGCCCCTTCGGCCTTGGGCCAGACCCACTGATGACTGCGAGACAACAACCATGAATATGCAGACAACTCCCGCCGTTCACAGCAGCACCCCTGTGGTCACCGACCTGCGTGTGATCCCCGTGGCCGGCCACGACAGCATGCTGCTCAACCTCAGTGGCGCCCATGGCCCGTTCTTCACCCGCAACGTGGTGGTACTGCGTGACAGTGCGGGCAACACCGGCCTGGGTGAAGTGCCAGGCGGCGAAAAAATTCGCCAGACCCTGGAGGACGCCCGCAGCCTGGTGGTTGGCCAGCCGATCGGCCATTACCAGCGCGTGCTCAATGCCATGCGCCAGACCTTCGCCAACCGCGATTCCGCCGGCCGTGGCCTGCAGACTTTTGACCTGCGCATTACCGTGCATGCGGTGACGGCCATCGAGTCGGCGCTGCTCGACCTGCTTGGCCAACACCTGAACGTGCCGATGGCGGCACTGCTGGGTGAAGGGCAGCAGCGCGAAGCGGTGAAGATGCTCGGTTACCTGTTCTATATCGGCGACCGCCAGCAGACCGACCTGGCCTACCGCAACGAAGCCGATGCCGATGACGACTGGTTCCGCCTGCGCCACGAAAAGGCCCTGACCCCGGAGGCAGTGGTGCGCCTGGCCGAAGCCGCCAAGGCGCGCTATGGCTTCAGCGACTTCAAACTCAAGGGCGGCGTACTGCGTGGCGAGGAGGAGATGGAGGCAGTGACAGCGCTGGCCGAACGCTTCCCCGAAGCGCGCATTACCCTCGACCCGAACGGCGCCTGGTCATTGAAAGAAGCCATTGCCCTGTGCCGCGACAAACACGATGTGCTGGCCTACGCCGAAGACCCATGTGGTGCCGAGAACGGTTACTCGGGCCGTGAAGTGATGGCCGAGTTCCGCCGCGCCACGGGCCTGCGCACCGCCACCAACATGATTGCCACCGACTGGCGGCAGATGGGCCATGCGATCCAGTTGCAGTCGGTGGACATTCCGCTGGCCGACCCGCACTTCTGGACCTTGCAGGGCTCGGTGCGAGTGGCGCAGATGTGCAACGACTGGGGGCTGACCTGGGGTTCGCATTCGAACAACCACTTCGACATTTCGCTGGCGATGTTCACCCAGGTGGCGGCTGCGGCGCCGGGTGAGATCACGGCGATCGATACCCACTGGATCTGGCAGGACGGCCAGCGCCTGACCCGCGAGCCGCTGCGCATTGTCGACGGGCATGTGCACGTGCCGGCACGGCCAGGGCTGGGGGTGGAACTGGATGAAGACCAGCTGGCCAAGGCCCATGAGTGCTACCGCAACATGGGGCTGGGCGCGCGGGATGACAGCATGGCGATGCAGTTCCTGATTCCGGGGTGGAGCTTCGATAACAAGCGGCCTTGCCTGGTGCGTTAAGGCTGCTGGCCTCTTCGCGGGCAAGCCCGCGAAGAGGCCGACACCAATTATCCTGCTTCGAAAAACGCCCGCGCCATCTCGACGAATGCCCCCAGCACCGGGTTGGGGTTATCCCGGCAGAACGCCAGGAAAATCTCTGCCTGCTGCTCCATCCCCACCAGCGGCCTGAACACCACCTGCTCCAGGCGCAACGCCTGCGCCGAAGCCGGCACCACCGCACACCCCAACCCCACATTGACCAACCCCAGGATCGAATGAGTTTGCCCCAACTGGTGCAGATACCGTGGCTGCACTTCATGCCGGGCAAACAGGTTGGCGATGCGGTCATGGAAATAGCGCCCTTCGTTGGCGCTGTACATCACGAATGGCTGTTCATCGAAGTCGTTCGGCCTGAGCCGTTCGCGCGCCGCCAACGCATGCCCGGCGGGCAGGGCGGCGACGAAGGGTTCGCGGTGGATCGGCAGGTATTCCACGCGCGCGCTGGGCAACACCTGGCGCACCAGGCCGACATCGATCAACCCCGCTTCCAGGTCGTGCACCTGGGTGCTGGAGACGCGCTCGCTGAGCACCAGTTCGATATCCGGCAGCGTCTGCCCGGCATGCACCAGCAAGCGCGGGATCATGCTGTATGCGCCCACCGCCGTGAACCCCAAGGTCAGCCGGCCCGCTTCGCCATGGGCGATGCGCCGCGCCGATTGGCTGGCCGACTCGGCGATTTGCAGGATACGCCGGGCGTCTTCGAGGAAACCCTGGCCCGCCAGGGTCAGCCGCGCCTGGCGGTTGTTGCGTTCGAGCAGCAATACGCCAAGGGCATGTTCCAGTAGCTGGATCTGCCGGCTCAGGGGCGGTTGGGTCATGTGCAGACGGGTAGCGGCGCGGCCGAAATGCAGCTCTTCGGCAACGGCCACGAAACAGCGCAACTGGTGCAACTCCACGATTCAATTCCTGAATTATTCGATCCAGCATCTATATTAGACCTGTATCAAACGGCGGCCTAGCATCGAGTCATGTCTTCGAACTGCCGGATGATCACGATGAACAACAACCCCATCGAAGTGCTGTTGACCCAGCCAGTACCCGAGGCCATCGATGCCCAACTGGTCAGCGCCTATCAGGTGCACCGCTTGTATCAGCAGCACAGCCCGCAACGGCTGCTTGACGAAGTGGGCCCGCGCATACGCGGCGTGGTCACCGGTGGTGCCAAGGGCCTGGCCAATGTGCTGATGGACCAGCTGCCCGCACTCGAGATCATCGCCATCAGCGGTATAGGCACCGACGCGGTGGACCTGCGCCATGCGGCCAGCCGCGGCATCCATGTCACCACCACGCCGGGCGTGCTCACCGCCGATGTGGCCGACCTGGCCATGGGCCTGATCATCAACACCCTGCGCCGCCTGGGCGAAGGCGAACGGCTGGTACGTGACGGCTTGTGGGGCAAGGTTGACCTGGCGCTGGCGCGCCGGGTCAGTGGCGCCGAACTGGGCATAGTCGGCCTCGGCCAGGTGGGCAAGGCGATTGCCCGGCGTGCGGCGGCATTCGACATGCGTATTGCCTACAACGGGCGCCGTGAACAGCCGGATACGGGCTACCGCTACGAGGCGGACCTGGTTGCGCTGGCGCGCTCTGTGGATGTGCTGGTGGTCGCCGCTGCCGCCGATGGTGGGCAGGTGTTGGTGACGGCCGAGGTGCTGGAGGCGCTGGGGCCACAGGGTTACCTGATCAACGTTGCGCGCGGCAAGTTGGTGGATGAAGAGGCACTGGTCGAGGCATTGCGTGAGCAGCGCATCGCTGGGGCCGGGCTGGATGTGTTCGTCGATGAGCCGCATGTGCCGCCGGCCTTGCGTGACCTCAACCAGGTCAGCCTGCAACCGCACCGGGGCAGCGCCACGCTACAGACCCGGTTGGAGATGGGACGCATGGTTTTGCTCAACCTTGAAGCCTGTTTCCGCGGTGAGCTGCCGCCGAATCGGGTGGTTCACCTTTAGGGCCCTTTCGCGGGCATGCCCGCGAAGAGGCCGGCACAGGCAACACAAGGCTCCAAGAGCCACCCCCTTCTGCGCACAAGAACAATCGCTTCCACCGAGAAGCAAGAGGGTCCACATGAACAGCAAATCCGCCGTTGCCGCACCGCAGGCCGTGGCCGGGATCGGTCGCCATCGCTTCCTGGTCCTGGCGCTGATCTTTGTCATCACCGTCATCAACTATGCAGACCGCGCCACCCTGTCGATTACCGGCACCGAGGTGCTCAAGGACCTCGGCCTGGACCCGGTCATGCTGGGCATGATCTTCTCCGCGTTCGCCTGGGCCTACGCCCTGGGCCAGGTGCCCGGTGGCTGGCTGCTCGACCGCTTCGGTGCCCGCCGTGTCTACGGCATCAGCCTGATCCTCTGGTCGCTGTTCACCCTGCTGCAAGGAACCGTCGGCTGGATGGGGCTGGCCGGTGCGTCGGCGGCGGTGGCGCTGTTTTCCATGCGCTTCATGCTCGGCCTGGTGGAATCGCCGGCCTTCCCGGCCAACTCGCGCATTGTCAGCTGCTGGTTCCCCACCCGTGAGCGTGGCACCGCCTCGGCACTGTTCAATTCGGCGCAGTACATGGCTGTGGTGGTGTTCGCACCGTTGATGGCGTGGATGACCCATGCGCTGAGCTGGGAACAGGTGTTCGTCTGGATGGGCGTGCTGGGCCTGCTGCTGAGCGTGGCGTGGTTCCGCCTTTACCATGAGCCGCACAGTGCGCCAGGGCTGAGCCGCGAAGAGCTGGACTACATGCGCGAAGGTGGCGCCTTGGTCGACCTGGAAAAAGAACGCAAGACTGCCAAGAGCAAACTGACCCGGGCGGAGTTGGCGCAGCTGTTCACCAGCCGCAACCTGTGGGCGGTGTACCTGGGCCAGTACTGCATTACCGCGCTGACCTACTTCTTCATCACCTGGTTCCCGATCTACCTGATCAAGGGCCGTGGCTTGACCATCATGGAGGCTGGCTGGGTGGCCGCGTTGCCAGCGATTTGCGGCTTCACCGGTGGCATCCTTGGCGGTTTCGTATCCGACTGGCTGATCCGTCGCGGGGTGCACCCGTCCAGGGCGCGCAAGACACCTTTCATCATCGGCATGGCGCTGTCTACCAGCCTGGTGCTGGCCAACTATGTGGACGGCAATGCGGCGGTGATCGCCCTGATGACCCTGGCGTTCTTCGGCAAGGGCCTGGCGGCGGTGGGCTGGGCAGTACTGTCGGATGTGGCGCCGAAGAACATGGTTGGCCTGTGCGGTGGCGTGTTCAACGGCATCGGCAACATCGCCGGCATCGTCACCCCGCTGGTGATTGGTTATGTGGTGGCCAGCACCGGCTCGTTCCACAACGCACTCTGGTTCGTGGCCGCCCATGGCGTGCTGGGGATCCTCGCTTACCTGTTGCTGGCCCGGCGCTTCGAGCGTACCGGGCAGGCGTAGGCAGACGCCTTGGCAACAGAGGCCCCGGGAGACCGGGGCTTTTTTGTGGGTGGCTGCCAGTGGTGCAGGCAACACACATCCAAATGAAAAACAAAAGCGCCAAACGGCCCGGTGACGCGTTCGGGCATGCCATTCGCGACATCTGGCGCTAACGGAAATGCCCTGTCGTGATCGAACAGTTCCGGGGCGTTCTCGTGTAATTACCCACAGCCCCGCGCGGCTTAAATGAAGCCCGAACCGCACTGACGCCTTGCTCTGTGACGCGTGCCAAAGATCAACAACAGCGCGCGAGTAACGTGTCGACTTATTGAATTCAAAGGAGATATTTTCGCCTACACCTGCCCGTCCATCCTTGTGTCAGCAAAAAGAGAACAACATCAATGAACACCGTGGGATCTGATGGCAACCTTGCACAAGGTTTCAAGCCACGTCATGTAACGATGCTGTCCATCGCCGGCATCATCGGCGCCGGACTTTTCGTAGGTTCTGGCCATGCCATCGCGGCAGCCGGGCCAGCAACCATAATCTCCTATTTCGTGGCCGGCACCCTGGTGGTACTGGTCATGCGCATGCTCGGCGAAATGGCCGTGGCACACCCTGACACCGGATCGTTTTCCACCTATGCCGACCAGGCCATCGGCCGTTGGGCCGGTTACACCATCGGCTGGTTGTACTGGTGGTTCTGGGTACTGGTGATCCCTATCGAAGCATTGGCTGCCGGGCATGTGCTGAACGCCTGGTTCCCGCAGGTGGACAGCTGGATCTTCGCCCTGGCTTCGGTGCTGCTGCTGGCCGGTACCAACCTGTTCAGCGTGGCCAAGTACGGCGAGTTCGAGTTCTGGTTCGCCATCCTCAAGGTCACGGCGATTCTCGGTTTCATCGGCCTGGGCTTTGCCGCGCTGATGGGCTGGTTGCCCAACCGCGAGGTCAGCGGCCTGAGCGGGCTGATGGCCGAGCACGGCGGCTTTGCACCGAAGGGCTGGTCGGCGGTGGTCGGCGCGTTCATCACCGTGATGTTCAGCTTCATCGGCACCGAGGCGGTGACCATCGCCGCGTCCGAATCCAGCGACCCGTCGCGCAACATCGCCAAGGCCACCCGTTCGGTGATCTGGCGTATCAGCACCTTCTACATCCTGTCGATCTTCGTGATCATCTCGGTGGTGCCGTGGAATGACCCGCAGCTGGCGGTGGTGGGCTCCTACCAGCGCGCGCTGGAAATCATGAACATCCCCAACGCGGCGTTCATGGTCGACCTGGTGGTGTTGGTGGCGGTGACCAGTTGCATGAACTCGTCGATCTACATCGCCTCGCGGATGATGTACTCGCTGGCCAAGCGCGGTGACGCTCCGGCCTTCCTCAACAAGACCTCAAAGGTTGGCGTGCCACGTGCGGCGGTGTTCGGCAGCACCCTGATCGGTGCAGCCATTGCCATCCTCAACTACTTTGCGCCGAAAGGTGTGTTCGAGTTCCTGCTGGCCAGTTCTGGCGCCATCGCCCTGCTGGTGTACATGGTCATCGCCATCTCACAGCTGCGCATGCGCCGCCGCCTGGAGCGGGAAAACACCGAGCTCAAGTTCCGCATGTGGCTGTTCCCGTACCTGACCTGGGCGGTGATCATCTTCATTGGCGGGGCACTGGCGGTGATGATGTATACGCCTGAGCACCGGGCGGAAGTGAGTGCGACATTGGGCCTGGCGATCGTGATTTCCTTCCTGGGGATCGTGACCTCGCGTGGCCATGCGCAACCTGTGGGGGCGCGTTCGATGGGGTGATTGAGTTCACCTGGCGGTAGGGCAAAGGGCACCAGTGGATGGGTGCCCTTTGTTTTTTCAGGGCGGCTGAAAAGTCGCGCGACTAATGTGACCGCTCAACCCTTCATCATCTCGATGTACCTCATCACTGCCGGCGCTTTCTCGAAGCGACGGTGGATCAGGCTCAGCCACGAGCTGGCCTGGCAGTCGACGATCCGTCGGTAATTCACCTGCGGCAGGCTGATGCGTTGCACTACCGATTCTGGCACCACTGCAATGCCTTGGCCGAGTGACACCAGGGTGATCACCGCCACCAGGCTGCCAGGCTGCGGACCAAGACGAGGAACGAAACCACCTTGCGCGGCCACCTCCAGCGTGCCGGAAATCTGCTCGGGAAGGATGAAGGTTTCATTGGCCAGGCGCGAGGCCGGGATCTGTGGCACTTCATTGATCCGCGAGCTGGCAGGCAGGGCGAGGACGAAACCCTCCTGGTGCAGCGCGACGGCTTCGAGTTCTTCCGGCAGTTCCATGGGCGAGCGCACATAGGCAAGGTCAAGCAGGCCATCGCGGACCATGCCGGGCAGTTCGGCCATGGGCAGTTCGCGAATGTTCAGGCGCACGCCGGGGCAGGTTTCGCTGTAGTGAGCCACTTGCTGCTGGAGCATGCCTGAGTAGGCGGCCGAGGCCACGTAGCCCAGTTCGATCCGCCCGCTTTCGCCACGGGCTGCCCGTTGTGCGCCCAGTTGCGCAGCGTCGAACTGGCGCACGGCATGTTCGGCCTCGATCAGCAGGGCCTGGCCGGCGGCAGTGAGGTTGACCTCACGTTGATTGCGCTCGAAAAGGCGCACACCCAGTTCGCGCTCCATGTCCTGGATCTGCCGGCTGAGGGTGGGCGGGGCGATGCCCAATTGCTCGGCTGCCCGGGTGAAATGGCCGTGGCGGGCGACGCAGAGGAAGTAACGGAAATGGCGGATTTCCATGGGTGTTACCTACAGGGTAATGACGCAGGCCGCCGGGGCTAACAAGGCTGGGTGCTGGCGGCGTTATGGTGAGGCCAACACTACAAGGCTGGTGGCTTGGGGGCAAAGTCTGCCGGTGGCATTGCAGGGACCGCAAAGCAGCCCCCGGCGATCTTGCAGTAGAAAAGTACCCAAGCCAACCAGCTCTGCATCTGGAGCCCCATCATGCCCTCTGCGCGTTTCACCCTGCTCACCGCTTCCCTGGTCTGTGCGCTGATCATCCTCGATACCAACATTGTCGCGGTCAGCCTGCCGAGCATCGCCCGCGACCTGTCCGGTTCGTTCGCCGATATCGAATGGGTCGTCAGCGCCTACTTGCTGGCCTTTGCCGCCTGCCTGCTGCCCGCCGGCAGCCTGGCCGACCGCTTTGGCCGGCGGCGCATGCTGTTGATCGGCCTGGCCCTGTTCGGCCTCGCCTCGCTGGCCTGCGGTGCGGCGCCCAGCCTGGTGTTCCTCGACCTGGCCAGGGCCGCCAAGGGCGTTGGCGCGGCATTGCTGCTGACCGCAGCCCTGGCCGCGATCGGCAACCGCTTTCACCAGCCGCAGGAGCGCATGCGCGCCTGGGCCTTCTGGGGCGCCTGCATGGGTGCCACCATCACCTTTGCGCCGCTGCTGGGCGGGGTGATCGCCAGCACCCTGGGCTGGCGCTGGATCTTCTACATCAACCTGCCGCTGGTTGCACTGCTCGCATTCATGGTCATGGGCAGCATCGAGGAGTCCCGCGACAGCGCTGCAGCCCGGCTCGACCCGTGGGGCAGCCTGACCTTCGCCGGCAGCCTGGGCTACCTGATCTGGGCAATGATCGATGCCAACCAGGTGGGCTGGGGTAGCGCGCAAACCCTCGGGCGGCTGGTGATCAGCGCCTTCCTGTTCGGCCTTTTCGTCATGGTCGAGCGCAGCCAGGAGCGGCCGATGATCGACCTGCGGTTGATGCGCAGTGGGCGCTTTGTGGGGGCCTTGCTGGGCATGTTCGCCTACGCTGCGTGTGCCCAGGTGATGATGACCCTGCTGCCGCTGTACCTGCAGGCCGGCCTTCAGCTATCGCCGCTGGCCGCTGGTGCCGGTATGTTGCCGTTCGCCATAGCCATGCTGCTAACGCCGCGCCTGGGCATGCGCCTGGCCGCACACTTGAGCCCGGCGCAGGTGTTTGCGCTGGGCCTGGTGCTGGTAGGGGCGGGCAACCTGTTGTGTGCCTGGGCCGCAGGGTACGGCGGCTATAGCGCATTCGCCCTGGCCAGCCTGGTGCTGGGCGCTGGCGCCGGGCTGCTGAATGGCGATACGCAGAAGAACATCATGGCCTGCGTGCCGCGTGAGCGTACCGGCATGGCGTCGGGGCTAAGTACCACCACGCGCTTCGGGGCAATTGTGCTGGCCATTGGTGCGCTGGGTGGCGTATTGGCCGCCCGCAGCGGGCAACTCCTCTACGAGGCCATGGCCGCCGTGGCCCCCGCGCAATTGAGCCAGGTTGCCGCGATGACCCCTCGGGTTGCCGCGGGTGACTTGCAGGCGGCGCTAGCCATGCTCGACCCCGGCCTGCGGGCAGCGGTAGGTCCGTTGGCCCGTCAGGCGTTCATGGGTGGTTTCGAGGCCGTGTTGCAGGTTGCGGGGGTTACCGCGCTGCTGTTTGCGCTGTTGGTTGGCGTGTTGTTGAGCCGGCCGCTGCCAGCTATGCAGGAGACGCTGCTGACGCAACCACAATCCTGAAGCGGGTGTGCAAACAGCCATGGCGTTTGCCACTGCAAACTTATCTGCAAAATAAATGAGGTGATTTCTCATTCTCGTTCGGCTTATTGAGAAGGCCGAAATACAGGCCAGTCCGCCGACCTCTCTACGGAGCGAGAAAATGAGTTTGACCCCGGTTCCACTGCGCCATCCATTGAATCGAGCCTTGTATGGTGCGTTGTTGGGTTTGCTTGTCAGTAGCTACGCGCTACCGTCACTGGCGCAACCCTTGACTGCTGATCACAACAACCAGCTTCAGCAGTGGAACATTCCTGGCGGGCCACTGGCGCCGGCGCTTGACAGCTTTGCGCGCCAGGCGGGTATCAGCCTTTCTTTCGATGCGCAGCACATAGCCAACCGCAACACCCAAGGCGTACAGGGCAACCTGGAAACGTCGGCAGCGCTGTCGTTGTTGTTGCAAGGGACCGAGTTACAGGTCGAGCAGCAGGGCCCGAATGCCTACCTGGTGATTCCGCAAACCAAGCCTGCCGGCCCGCTGGAGCTTGGCGCGACCGAGGACTATCGGCTGGCGCCAGTCATCATCAATGCCAAGGTCAAGGCCAGTGCCGACGATGACATCAATTCGGTGGTAGCCAAGGAACTCTGGGTTGGCGGCAAGGTGGCGACCAGCATCCTCAATACGCCTGCCTCGGTGTCGGTAGTAACCCGCAAGGAGATGGAGCAGCGCAGTGTCAGCACCACGGAAGAGGCCCTGCAATACACCCCGGGTGTGGTCAGTGACTTCTACGGCTCGGACGATCGCAACGACTACTTCCAGATCCGCGGCTTTCAGGCCACCACCTACCGTGACGGCCTGACCCTGAGCTCGATGCGTGGTGTGCGCGAAGACCCGTATGCCTATGAGCGCATCGAGATTTTGCGCGGCGCCAACTCCACACTGTTTGGCCCGGCAGACCCGGGCGGCTCGGTGAACTTCGTGACCAAACAGCCGCGCTTCGAGCAGTTTGGCCAAGGTTACGTGACCTACGGCTCGTACAACCATGCCGAGACCGGTATCGATGTGGGCGATGCCCTCAACGACGAGCAAACGCTGGCCGGCCGCTTCACGGCCAAGATGCAGAACAGCGACCGCGAGTACGACCACTCGCAGGACGACAACCGCTTCGTGATGGGCGGCCTGACCTGGGCACCCACGGACTTCACCTCGGCCACGGTGATCCTCGATTACCTGAAGACCAACAGCTCGCCGAACAGCGGTGGCTACCCGTTGGACAAGGAATACGACCGCAGCGATTTCTTTGGTGAGCCCGGCTATAACTTCCACGATGTCGAGCGCACCAGCCTCAGCGGCAACATCACCCACGACTTCGACAATGGCTTCACCCTGCGCAGCAACCTGCGCTACAGCGAATTGAGCGATGACTTTGGTTATGTCTACCTGAGCGACAGCGCTTCGCGGGTTGGCACCACCATACCGCGCTACGTATTCGGCACTGACAGCGATGCCGACCAACTCAACGGCAACCTGATGCTGCAGTACGATGCCCAGTTCGAGCACATCGATAGCAGCACCCTGGTGGGTGTGGAATACCTCGACTCGACCACCAGGCAAAGTTCGGTGTACAGCCTTGCACCTTCCATCGACATCGCCAACCCGGTGTTCACTGGCGTTCCCGGTGGCGTTACGCCGTATACCCGCAAGAAGAACGACGCAACCACCAAGGCCGTGTTCCTGCAGCAGAACCTGTCCTTCTATGACCGCCTGATCGCGACGGCGGGTGTGCGTAATGACTCCATGGACCTGTCCAGCACGGAATACGTCGGCGGGGTGAACAAGCAAAGCGACAACTTCTCTGAAACTTCGTACCGTGGCGCGCTGACCTACATCGTCAACGATGAGGTTTCCACATACGTAAGCATGGTGGAATCGGTTTCGCCTCCGCAGGTTGGCGTAACCCCGCAGACCGGCAGGCAGTACGAAGTGGGCGTTAAGTATTCGCCGCTGGGCATGGACGCGTTGTTCTCTGCCGCCGTTTATGACCTGACCCAGGAAAACGTCACCATCGCCGTAGTGCTGCCGAGCGGCATTATCGAGCAGCAGACGGTGGGCGAGTCACGTGCACGTGGCCTGGACCTGGAAGCCAAGGCGCAAGTCACGCAAAACCTCAGCCTGATCGGTGCCTATTCCTACATGGAGACTGAGGTGCTGCGGGGTGCGCTATATGACGGCAGTTCGCTCAAGGGCAAGGAGTTCACCGTGGCGCCGAAACATACGGCTTCGCTGTGGAGCTATTACGACATTGCCGACACTGACGTGAGCGTTGGTCTGGGTGCTCGGTACGTAGGGGGCTATTACATGGATGCTGCCAACACCAAGAAAAGCGACGGAACCACGCTGTTTGACGCGGCGCTGAACTACAAGATTGCCAAGGGCACCGACCTTGCGCTGAATGTCAGCAACCTGTTTGACGAGCAGCATGTGGTGGGGTCGGGTACGGCGAACTACTACAACCCGGGGCGCGAGGTTACGGCCAAGTTGAGCTACAGCTGGTAAAGCGGGTTGTGGATGGCACGGGCTGCGCCCGTGTTCGCGGCTAAAGTCGCTCCTACAGGTACTGCGCAGGTTTGGGCTCATGCGATACCTGTAGGAGCGGCTTCAGCCGCGAACGCCGGCGCGGCCGGTGCCATCCACTGCGTTGATCACGCAACAACCGGATAGCAAGCATCACCCCACAGCGTATCTGGGTTATCCAGCATCAACATGATGATCACCGGCACCAGCTTGCCGAGCAGGTTGGCACAGTCACGCAGCTGGTCCCGGTTGACGCTGCTGTTCCAGGTGGCGCCGCCATGCATGATCTGGTTGCGCAGGGTATAGATGCGATTGAACAGCACCCCCAGTACGGTGGCAGTGTTGCGGTTGGCCAGCGCTTGCTGTGCGGTGCGCTGGCCGCTGGCAAAACGCTCTGTCCACTGCTGCTCGGTGATCTTGCCGTTCTGGTGGTCCCAGAAGCTCTGGAATACATAGGGGTTGTTCAACAATACCCGGATACTGCCCGAGAACTCGGACCACACCAGGTTCTCGATCAGGTTCTCTTTGTCCAGTGCGCAGAGCTTGTCGAGAAATGCCTTGAAGGTGGACTGCTCGGAAAGGCGAAACGCTTCGTCGATGTCCGTCGCATAGGCCGAATTGAACGCGATCCACAGAAATACGAAGCGACCATCAACATCATCCGTCTGCTCGGCGCGGTTCAGCCAGCTCAATGCGCGATGAACGCGCAAGGTGAGGTTGGGGTGATGGCTCTCACGTTCCTGGCGGTGACGGGTCTTGAGTGCTTGATGGTCCATGAAGTGCCAATCCTTGAGGTCGTGAACGGTCCGTAAAGTGATAGCGTGTGTCTGAAAACTTTACAGGTATATGAGCGGTTGGCAGCAAGGGGGTGAACCAGCCTGAGCCAGGCGCTTGTACCTGCGCCGATTGTTTTCCTGTATGAACAGCCAACGTGGACGTTACCTGCCATTTTGCTTAGGGTATGGCCATTCGACACTACCCGCAAGGTAGCCTGCATGGAGCATGAACAGTTCCTGCTAGAACTCGAAATGGAGTCGTTCAAGGAGCCAGGGTTGTTCGCAGCCGTCTCCCAGTTGCAGGCGGCTTACCCAGGCAAACCGTTCACCCTGGATGGCCGTCTAGTGGGTGATATAGGCGAGGTGGTTGCAAGCCTGGCCTATAAGTTGACGCTTAACGAAGGATCAATACAACGTTTGGCACGAGCCTGACTTTCCTGGTGCACCCTGTGCCTGATCATTACCTGGGCATCCGCATGAACCGCGACGGTACGTTCGAAGAGATCTACAACGGGCCGGGATCTCTCCCAACTATATCCGGCTCACGGCCTACTTTCTCGCAACGTTTAATCGCGGGGCAATCTGCTCCTGCAGGCAGCCGGTCGCAGCCTGGCGACAGCGGCTGCACACTTAGTAAAGAAGTTTCAGTGTTTACTAGGCTCGCTATAAAAAATCGATATCATCGAAACTTTTGCTATTAACTAAGTTGGAGCTGTTATCTTTTTGAAACACCGAAATTCTTATGTATAAAGTTGTCTTGAAATATAACTTGGCGTGAACTTTAGTGAGGGGAAGAATACTGAGGGTTTGACCATGAAGCCAACTGACGCCCCTCCACTGATCAGGCTGCCCCTGCAACAATCCGCAGATGGCACGCTGGCGCAACCGGCATCCTCGACCAGTCGCAGCGCCAGTGGCGGACCGGTCAGCACTCTGGACAACCTCCGCGTGGTGCAAAGCTGGCAACTGGCACCCGCCGCGCGCGCCAGTGATGCCCCCCGCAGCGAAACCTTGAATGACCCCCATGCTCTGTTGGCGCTGGACGCCGCCGATGGCTCGACCATCTATATCCGCGCCGATGCGCTGGTCGAACAGTTGCGCCGCACCCGCCCGGACGTGGTCGACAGCGATGGTGCCATCGACTTCGCTCGCTTCACTGACAGTCAGGGCCGCAATCGCGGTGCCGTGGATTGGGTTTGGCGCCAGGTCCGGCAGTTGGTGCTGGAAGATGACGCCATCACTGAAGCCGCCAAGGCGCTGGTCATCGACAGGGCCACCGGCCTTGCCGTGGACTGGGCAGCGCAAAAGGGGGCCACGGCCCTGATGACCGCCATCGAAAGCCAGCTTGCCGGTCCGCCCGGGCTGTACCGATGGAACGGTGGCGTGTTGAGCCCCCTGGACACGATTGCCAACGCCAGCGTATTGGATGCCGACAAGCCGATCCTGTTGTTCATCCACGGCACGGGCTCGCACACGATGGGCAGTTTTGGCGAGCTGCCGAGCACCCAGGCCTGGAAAGACCTGCAACTGAAGTTCGGTACGCAGATTGTTGCCTTGGAGCATCGCACCTTCTCACAAAGCCCGATCGACAATGCGCTGCAGGCGGTCGAGCGGCTGCCCAAAGGTGCCCAGTTGCAAGTGGTCAGCCACTCGCGCGGCGGGCTGGTTGCCGATTTGCTGTGCATGGACCCCAACGATGCGCAGTTGTCGAAATGGATCGAGTATTACCGCCGTGATCCCAGGCCCGATGAAATCGAGCAGGAAAAGCAAGACCCGGCACGAGCCCAGGAGCGCCTGGCCTTTGCTGAAACCGAACAGGCCAAGCTTCACGCGCTCGTCAACTTGCTTCAACAAAAGCAACTGAATATCACCCACTACGTACGCGTGGCCGCTCCGGCCCGTGGCACCGCGCTGCTGTCCGACAACCTCGATGTGTTCCTCTCCTGCCTGCTGAGCCTGGTGCGCAAGTTCGCCACTTGGGGCGTCGGCGCTGCGGTGGGCGCGATTGCCACGCCGGTCGCCGGCAGTGCGGCCGCCCAGGTCGCGGCCCGCAGCCTGAAGTTGCTCGAACGGGTGGTCCTGGAAATCGCCGACAAACGTATGCAGCCACAAGTGGTGCCCGGTATCGAGGCCATGCTGCCCGAGGCACCCATGGGCATGTTGCTGGCTCGGGCCCGGCCACTGCCGAACCTGAAAATGGCAATCGTCGCCGGCGATACCGACGAGTCGGCCAGCAGCATCCTCCAGCGTATCGGCTTCATGTTCGTCAACTGGGCGTTGTTCGACCTGGCCCGCAATGACCTGGTAGTCAACACCGACTCCATGTACGGCGGCTTGTTCGACCATGCCCAGGAAGCCCTTGCCATGGCGGTCGACGGTCCGCAGGTCAATCACTTCCATTACTTTCGCGACACAGTCAGGTACCGCAACCGTCCGCTGCCCAGCAGCATGGGTGACTGGTTGCTGGACAGGGGCATGGCCTCGCGGGGCGTTGCTGCGCAACCGGAGCGGCCTGCAGAGGAAGCCTTGCTGGTCAGGAGCCAGATGGCGGCCAAAGCGGTGGTGTTCATCCTGCCGGGCATCCTCGGCAGCCGCCTGGGCGTTGGCGAGAACACCGTCTGGCTCGACCCGCTGGAGCTTGCTTTGCGCGGCCTGGGGCTTATTGCCATGGAGGTGCCGCAGGTCGTCAGTCAGGGCCTGATCAACCAAGCCTATGGGGACTTGCACAACTACCTTGGAGCCACCCACGAGGTGTTCGACCACCATTACGACTGGCGTCAGCCCCTGCCGGAACTGGGTAGGCAGTTGGCCGCGGCGTTGCGCAAACAACTCAAGGATAACCCGGGCAAGAGCATCCGCCTGTTGGCCCACAGCATGGGCGGGCTGGTTGTGCGCGCGGCCTTCAGGCATGACCCTGAACTCTGGAAGGACCTGATCGAGCAAGCCGACGGGCTGGTGGTGATGCTCGGCACGCCGAACCACGGCGCCTATTCCATGGTGGAAACCCTGCTGGGGCAGTCCGACACCATCCGCATGCTGGCGCGGGTGGATCTGAACAACAGCCTGCCGCAGATCCTCGACATCATCGGCAAGTTCCCGGGTGCCTTGCACCTGTTGCCAGCCCCCGAGTTCGAGGACGTCGGCGGGCGCAGCCCGGTGGACTTCTTCGGCAATGCCAGCTGGAGTCAGCTGGCGATGAAGAACGATGACTTCTGGTTCGGCGACGAATTGGGCGCGCGTCCCGAGACCACAGTACTGGAACAGGTCAAGCAGTCCTGGCTGGCGCTTGGCGACAACTCATGGATCGACGAGGACCCGCAGCGGGTTGCCTATGTCTACGGCCAGGGCAAGAACACCCCCTGCGGCCTGGACATCAGTGGCAAGCAGCTGATGCTGCGCGGTACTCCCCAGGGTGACGGCACGGTGACCTGGCGCTCCGGGAAGCTGGCCAACCTGCCCGACAGCCGTTGCTGGTACATGCCGGTGGTGCATGGTGAGCTGGCGTCGACCAAGCGCTACTTCCCCGACATCGAAAGCCTGCTGCTCAAGCGCACGCCTAAACGCCTGGAGCGGCTACCCATAAGCCGGACTGCAGAGCGGGCGAGCGCGCAGGTGAGCTTCCGTGGTGGGCCGCCGGGTTACCCGTCCGATGCCCAGTTGCTCAGCCAGGTGCTTGGCCGCACGAACAGCCTGGAGCCGAAGCCCGAGTTGCTCACCCTGCAGGTCAACGTGCTGGCGATGGACCTGAGCTGTGCCCAGGTGCCACTGATTTGCGGCCACTTCCGCGGCGATCCGATTTCTGGTGCCGAAGCCGTCATCGACCGAACCCTGGTCAATGGCGTGTTGTCCCAGCGCCAGCGCCTGGGCCTGTACTCTGGCGAACTGGGCAATGCCACGGTAGTGCTGGTGCCGCGCACGGCCGAGGAGGTGCGCCGTGGCACGGGCCGTGGCGCCTTGATGGTCGGCCTTGGCGAAATGGGTGAACTTACCGCCGAGGTAGTGACCCGCGCGGTGCGTAACGGCGTGTTGCGTTACCTGCTGAGCGCCGTGGACCAGTACACCCAGACCCAACTCATCGTCGACCCCGACAAGCCGGAGGACTTGCTGCCGCTGCATATCGCCAGCCTGCTGCTGGGCACCAACTCCAGTGCCCAGTTGACCGTGGAGGAATCCATCCGCGCTGTGACCCTCGGCGTGCTGCAGGCCAACCGCGACTATGCTGCGGTCTGCGCCGGGCCCAAGGGCCGCCCGGCGGCGGTGACGCGCCTGGACATTGTGGAAATGTTCGTCGATGCGGCGATCTGTGCCAGCTACGCAGTTGCCACCCTGGACCACGAACTGGCCGGCGAGCTGCAACGCCTGAATAGCCGGTTGGAACCGGCCCGGGCCGTGCAGTTCGGTGAAGGCGCACGGCCGCGCCTTAGTATTACGCCGCCCGGCAACTACTGGCCGCGCCTGCAGGTCAGCAGCGCCGATGGTGTGCAAGGTAACTATGGCCCGGCAGAGGCGGGGGAGGCCAGGCCGGCGCAGCGTTTCAACTACCTGTACATGGGCCAGCGCGCCCGGGTCGAGGCGCTGGTCGACCAGCGTCAGCCAGGATTGCTGGAGAAAATGGTCGACAGCGCCGTGCGCGGGCCCACCAGCACCCGCTACGACTCTGCAGCGTTCTTCGGTAATAGCCTGTTCCAGCTGATGCTGCCGCTCGCCTTCAAAAGTGCGGTGCGCAAGGCGGACAACCTGATGCTGGTGCTTGATGACAGCAGCGCCAACTTGCCCTGGGAGATGCTCGAGACCGATGGCGAGCCGCTGATCAAGCGTACCCGCCTGGTGCGCCAGTTCATCACTCAGAGCTACCGGCGCGAAGTGGTGCGCACCGACCTGATGAATGCCTGTGTGATCGGCAACCCTGACACCCAGGGCTACTTCAAGCAGTTCAAACCCAAGGGGGAAGGGCCTTGGCCGGACCGCTTGGTGAGCCTGCCCGGCGCCCGACGCGAAAGCCAAGCAGTGGGCCGGGTGCTCGATGGCGCGGGCTACGCGACCTGGAACCTGGGCGACGACGCCAGCGCCGTGGAGGTGTTCGACCTGCTCTTTGCCAGGCCGTACCGGGTGCTGGTGATCTGTGCCCATGGGGTGTTCCGCAGCGAAGACATTTACGGGCAGATGCGTAGCGGGGTGGTGTTGTCCGACGGTTTGCTGCTGACCGCCGCCGAGATCGACCGTATGGAAACCGTGCCGGACCTGGTGTTCCTCAGCTGCTGCCACCTGGGCAAGGTCGGGGTGTCAGAACCCGGTGGCAACCGGCTGGCGGCGAGCCTGGCGCAAGAGCTGATCAACATGGGCGTGCGCTGTGTGGTGGCGGCCGGGTGGGAGGTCGATGACAGTGCCGCCTGCTGCTTTAGCGAAACCTTCTTCAACCGCCTGGCCATCAATGGCGATCACTTCGCCGAAGCCATTGCCTGTGCGCGTCTGGAAACCCTCGAACAGTTCCCCGGCTGCAACACCTGGGGTGCTTACCAGGCTTACGGTGACCCGTTGTTCCAGCTCAGGCTGCTGCCTCCCGGTGACGGCAGTAATCGCTGCCTGCGAGGCTCTCCGGAATTGCTCGACTGGCTGGAGGGCAGGCGACTGCAGGCAGCCAACCCGGACCCGGCAAGCGCGGGGGGAGGGTTCCAGCAGGTATTCGATCAGGTACAGAAGCGGCTTGAGGGGCTGCCGGAAAACTGGATCAACCAGGCCGAAGTCCAGTATGGGTTGGGGCTACTGTACAACGAGTGGAGCGAGGCCCAGGCATTGCAAGTGGCGCACGAATCCTTCCTGCAGGCACTTGCCCGCTTCAATGGCCGCGGTTGTGTGCCGCTGACAGCAGTGGAAAAACTGATCGATGTGGAGATTCGTCAGGCCTGTTTGGCGGCGGCCCCGAGCCAGGTGGGCGACGCTGCCGATTTCAAGAAGGCTCGCAAGTTGATTGATGCGGCCATCAAACGTGCCGATGGGTTGAGCAAGGTCTGCGAAGCCGAGCCCGGCGTATTGCTGGCGCGGCGTCAGGTGATGCGGGGGCGCGCCCTCAAGCGTAAAGCGTATATCGTGCTGCTCCAGAGTCAGCAGGCCAGGTCCAAGGCATTGAAGAATGTCATCAATCAAAGCCTTAAAGCCGCCATGGATGCTTATGCGGCGGGTGAAGACAAGCTGACGCCCGACTGGAATCCCTATGCGATGATCAACCGGATTCAACTGCAGATCATGGTGCCTAAGGAGTCGCCTTCAATCCCCGACCTGGCTCGCTGCGAAGCCGAAGCACAGGCCCGCTACAAACAATCGTTCGGCGTTTTCGATGCGGTGATGAAGGCCGATGTGCAATTGACCCGCTGGCTGATCGGGGTTGCCGGGGGCACAGAGGGCTCGCGGGACGTTGCCGAGCGCACACTGATCGACAGCTACGATGATGCGCTGGCAGGCCAGCGCATTACGGCGCGGCAGTTTGAGTCGGTCGTGCGCCAGTTGCAGCTGATAGAGTGTTGGCTGAATTGGGACGGCAAGCCTAAGCAGGCCCAGGTCCCGGGTAACATCGCCAGGGTTCTGATGAAGCGCCGCTGACCTGTAGCCGCAGCCTGGCGGCTACACCTTGAGCGTCGCCTTCAGGCCTTATGATGGCGTCTTCCAGGGAGTGAAGAGGGTAGACCCACCCACCGCAAATTCCAGGCACAAAAAAGACGCCCGAGGGCGTCTTCTTTTTTGGATTTGGTGGAGCCGGGGGGATTTGAACCCCCGTCCGCCAGTACTCCGCTGTCGGTACTACATGCTTAGCCGTGTCTACTGATTTAATCCGCAGCCGCCCGACGGGCAGGGTGCTTTGGATGAGTTGTGTAAGTTTTAGTCACTTCGCCCACAACGTGCTACGCGACGATCCTGTTCTATATGACAATCAGTTCGGGTTTACAGGCATCCCCTAGTGATTGCTGGAGCCGAAGCTACCAGAAGCAATGGGTCAAAGTGACCGCTTACGCGGCCATTTTGTACTCCACGCCGTAGTTTTCGTCATTGGCAACTATAAAAGTTGCAACAGTGGATTTACGAGTTCTGTTACCAACTCGGCATGCACCTAGAGTTTCGCTACCGGCGTCGAATCCTAATCGGCCCCACACTAGCTCTTGGCTAACGCACCTTACGGCACGTGAGGCGGAGTATACGCCATTGTGCGGGCGACGTCGACAGCCGGTCCTGTCGCCCGCGCATGGGCTCATGCACCGCCGCTGCCGGTGCCGCTGCCTTTCTCGGTTTTTTCCAGGCGTTCGAGCACTTTGCTGGTGATGGCGATGCATTCCTTGGTGTCGCCCGAGGCCTGGGCAGCCTTGGCTTTGTCGACGTGCTCGGTGATGGCCTTGTCCAGGCCCTCGGAGGTGGCGCCGGCGGTGGCCATGCTGTCGTCGATCTTTTGCAGGTTGGTGGTGCACAGGTCTTCGGCGGCAAACACCGGCGAAGCCAGCAGGGTGGCGGCCGCGAACAGGGCCGAAAGCGCGGTACCTTTCATGGAAGTCTCCTTCTGGGCCTCTGGAAGGTGGGCCTGTAGGGTGGACTGTGGCAATTTCGCGAGGGTTCAATCTTTGCGGCTGTAGGCAAATTCTGAACCTGAAACTAAATGCTTCGGGTGGGAATGGATTAGGAATTATCCTACCGCCGCCGCAGCCGTTTCTCTGTTGTCGATGATGAGTGCAGGGGCTAATTGCCTTGGGTCGCCTTGGTTTGGCGACCGGGGGTGAGAGCCCGGCAATTCATCGTGCCTTTGTTATGGCAGCCGTATGTGGGCAGGCTTCGGCCTGGCCGGAATTCCGATGATCGCCGGTCTCTCACCCCACCTACGGCTGCCGCCTCCTTCTGTGAGAGGAAGAAGGTGATAGCTCCGCTTTTTGATATCGGAGAATCACCATGAAGAAAATTGTTCCTGATCCACCCGCCAAAACCACTCCTCGCCCGTTCTACACCATCGATAGCGCAGTGCCTTCGCATGAGGCGTTGTTGCATGCCATACAGCTGATGCGCGGCATTGAAGACACCCTGGATGAATACATTTGTGGCAATGCCGGTGAGCCGGGAATCGGCATGCTGGTGAATTCGGTGCACAACGTGCAGATGAGCAGGGCGTTGGCTGAGTTGGTGCTGGGTCGCGCGCCTTGAGCAGCGTAGGAAGTCCAGTGGGGGATGGCACCGGCTTTGCCGGTGTTCGCGGGTGAGCCCGCTCCTACAGGGAGCGTGTCAGGCCCAGGGCATGCGCTAGGCCTGTGCCAGCCATCGCGTCGCCTGTTTCCACAGGTACTGTGCTCGCTTCGAGTTGACGCTGTGCCTGTGGGAGCGGCCTTGTGTCGCGAAAGGGCTGCACAGCAGCCCCGGGATATCAGCGTCGATGCAAAAATCGTGGGGCCGCTTTGCGGCCCGATCGCGACGCAAGGCCGATCCTACAGGGGGATCGCGTCAGCTTGTTAGATACTGCGTGGCCGGGTGACGCGGTCTACCAGGTAGACCAGGCCGTGGTAGTCGATGCCGCTGTGGCTCGACAGGCCGATCTCGCAGGTGCGGCTGGTGGAGATGCCTTCGCTGCAATATTGCACCGCGTCTTTCAGGCTGCGCAGCGAGTGGGCATTCAGCTCGGGGGTGGTGAAGCCTTTGTCACCGGCAAAGCCGCAGCAGTGAATGCCTTCCGGGATCACCACCTGCTTGCTGCAACGCCGCGCGAGGTCGATCAAGGCCTGGCTCTCGCCCAGGTGCTGGGTGCTGCAGGTCACGTGTACAGCCACCGGCTCGTCCTGGGGGGTGAACTCCAGGCGGTCGACAAGATATGTGCGGATGAAGCGCACCGGGTCATACAGGTCCAGCCGGGTGTCGCCCAGTTCTTGCACCAGGCGCAGGGTGCAGGGGCTGGTGTCGCAGTAGATCGGGTCAAGGCCGCCGCGGCTGGCGTGCAGCAGGGCGTTGATCAGTTCCTGGCGTTTGTGTTCAGCCTGCTCGGGGTAGCCCTTGGAGGCGAATGGCTGGCCGCAGCACAGGCTGTCGGGGTTGTCGGGGAACACCACCTGGTAACCGGCCTTTTCCAGCAGGGCGCGGGTCTTGTCCAGCAGCGAGCTTTGCTCGCGGTCGGCAAAGGCTGGGCCCATCACCCGCGATACGCAGGCGGCCAGGTACACCACGCGGGGCCGGGTGTCGTTGCTGGCCGGGCCTAAGGCCAGGGGACGCAGCGGCTGTGGCATGGCCGGGGTCCACTGCGGCAGGCGGCCGTTGCTGGCTTTGCTCAACGAGGCGCTCAGGCGGCCCAGGCGCGGGGCGCCGAGCAGCTTGCGTGCGGTGTTGGCGGCGGTCAGGGTCAGGCGGGCGCCGCTCAGGGCGGTGTGGAAGTGTTCGGCCAGCCAGTTGGCGGCCTTGCCGTGGTCGGCGGCCTGGCTGCGCAGTTTCTTTACCAGCTCGCCGGTGTTGATGCCGACCGGGCAGCGCTGGGCGCACAGGCCGGTAGCGGCGCAGGTGTCGATGCCCTGGTACTGGTAGGTCTGCATCAGTTCGCGGGTGTCGATGCCGGCGCGCTGTTTGGCCTGGATATCACGCCACATGACAATGCGCTGGCGCGGGCTGAGGGTCAGGCCCTTGGATGGGCACACCGGTTCGCAGAAGCCGCATTCTATGCACTTGTCGACGATTTCGTCGGCGGCCGGCAGCGGCTTGAGGTTTTTCAGGTGGATATCCGGGTCTTCACTCAGCACCACGTCGGGGTTGAGGATGCCGTTGGGGTCGAGCAGGCGCTTGAGGCTCCACATCAGCTGGTAGGCGTCATGGCCCCATTCCAGCTCCACGAACGGTGCCATGTTGCGCCCGGTACCGTGCTCGGCCTTGAGCGAACCGCCGAACTCCACGGCCACCAGCTGCGCCACGTCGTCCATGAACGCCTGGTAACGGGCGACTTCCTCAGCGCTGTTGAAGCCCTGGGTGAAGACGAAGTGCAGGTTGCCTTCCAGCGCGTGGCCAAAAATGATCGCTTCGTCGTAGCGGTGCTTGTCGAACAGCTGGATCAGGCGGTTGACGCCTTCGGCCAGTTGCTCGATGGGGAAGGTCACGTCTTCGATGATCACCGTTGTGCCGGTCTGGCGCACGGCGCCGACAGCGGGGAAGGTGTCTTTGCGGATTTTCCACAGCTGGTTGTACACGGCCGGGTCTTCGCTGAAATCCACCTGCTGTTCCAGCGGGAAGTCGGCGATCGAGGCCATCACTTGCTGCAGTTGCTCGTGCAACAGGCTCTGGCTGGCGGCGCGGGACTCGATGAGCAGGGCACAGGCGTTGTCCGACAGGCCTTTTACCCACAACGGCATGCCGGGCATGTTCTGCACCGAGCGCAAGCTGCGGCGGTCGAGCAACTCTACGGCGGAAACCGGCTGGCGCTTGAGCACGGTCACTGCGCGGCAGCAGCTTTCGACGCTGGGGAACACCAGCAGGGCGCTGGCCTTGTGCGGGTGGTCGGGCACGGTGTCGTAGGTGACCGCGCTGATGAAACCCAGGGTGCCCTCAGAACCGACCAGCAAGTGCTGCAGGATATCCAGCGGCTGGTCGTAGTCCACCAGCGCGTTCAGCGACAGGCCGGTGGTGTTCTTCAGCCGGTACTTGTGCCGGATGCGCTCGGCCAATGCGGTGTTGGCGCGGGTCTCGCGGCCCAGGCGGGCGAGGGCTTCCAGCAGGTCGGCGTGGCTGCTTTCAAAGGCGGCGACGCTGGCTGGGTCTTCGCTGTCGAGGCGGGTGCCGTCGGCCAGCACCAGGCGCAGGCCGGCCAGGGTGTGGTAGGTGTTCTGTGCGGTGCCGCAGCACATGCCGCTGGCGTTGTTGGCGACGATGCCGCCGATCTTGCAGGCATTGATCGAGGCCGGGTCGGGGCCGATCTTGCGCCCGAAGGGGGCCAGCCAGGCGTTGGCCTGGGCGCCGATCACGCCGGGCTGAAGGCGGATCTGTTCGCCCTGGCCACGAATTTCGCGGCCATTCCAGTTGTCGCCGAGCACGATCAGCACCGAGTCACTGATAGCTTGGCCAGACAGGCTGGTGCCGGCGGCGCGGAAGGTGACCGGCACCCGCTCACGCTGGGCCAGTTTGATCAGGCCGACCACTTCGTCTTCAGACTCGACGCGCACCACCAGCTTGGGGATCAGCCGGTAGAAGCTGGCGTCGGTGCCGAAGGCCAGGGTGGAGGTGGGGTCGTCGAACCGGCGTTCGGCGGGGATCAGGCGCTCGGCATCACGCAGGAACGCGGCGGGCAGGCTCATGCAGTCTCCTCGCGGGGCTGTGGCATCTGCGTGCCACATGCCCCGGGTCTATCAGGCGGTCGTTCGTGCAGGCGGTCAGGCGCCCAGTTCGCGTACCAGCGAGTCGCGGGTGATTTCGCTGATGGTCTTGGCGCCGGTCAGCACCATGGCCACGCGCATTTCCTTCTCGAACAGCTCCAGCAGGTTCTTCACCCCGGCCTGGCCATGCACGGCAAGGGCGTAGAGGAAGGCGCGGCCGATCAGCACGGTGTCGGCGCCCAGGGCGATCATGCGCACAACATCGAGGCCGCTGCGGATGCCGGAGTCGGCGAGAATCTTCAAATCGCCTTTGACCGCGTCGGCAATCGCCGGCAGGGCGCGGGCGCTGGACAGCACACCGTCGAGCTGGCGGCCGCCGTGGTTGGACACCACGATACCGTCGGCGCCGAACTTGACCGCATCGCGGGCGTCATCGGCATCGAGGATGCCTTTGATGATCATCGGGCCGTCCCAGAACTCGCGGATCCACTCCAGGTCCTTCCACGAGATCGACGGGTCGAAGTTGTTGCCCAGCCAGCCGATGTAGTCGGCAAGGCCGGTGGGGTTGCCGCGGTATTTGGAGATGTTGCCCAGGTCGTGCGGGCGGCCCATCACCCCTACATCCCACGCCCACTCGGGGTGGGTCATGGCTTGCAGCACGCGGCGCAGCGGGCCGTTCTTGCCGCTCATGCCGGAGTGGGCGTCGCGGTAGCGGGCGCCGGGCACGGGCATGTCGACGGTGAACACCAGGGTCTTGACCCCGGCAGCCTTGGCCCGCTCCAGGGCGTTGCGCATGAAGCCGCGGTCCTTGAGCACATACAGCTGGAACCACATCGGCCGGTCGATGGCTGGCGCCACTTCTTCGATCGGGCACACCGACACCGTCGACATGGTGAACGGGATGCCATGGGCCGCCGCTGCGCGCGCCGCCTGCACTTCGCCACGGCGGGCATACATGCCGGTGAGGCCGACCGGGGCCAGGGCCACCGGCATGCTCAGGGTTTCGTTGAACAGTTTGGTCTCAAGGCTGAGCTCGGACATGTTGTTCAGCACGCGCTGGCGCAGGGCGATACCGGCCAGGTCGGAGACGTTGTGGCGCAGGGTGTGCTCGGCATAGGCGCCGCCATCGGCGTAGTGGAACAGGAAGGGAGGCAGCTTGCGTTGGGCCGCGGCGCGATAGTCGGTAGAGGCAGAAATGATCATGGATTCTCGCAGCGTTGCTTGTGGGGAGTGCCGGGCGCGCGTTGGCGCCCGGCCCCTTTCACTTTAGTGATGAACCAGCATGCCGGTCAGCCAGTAGGCCTGGATCAGGGTGATCAGGCCGACGATGGTGGCGAAGAACAAGCTGTGCTTGACGGTGAAGCGGAACAGGTCGGACTCCTTGCCGACCAGGCCGGTAGCGGCGCAGGCCACGGCGATCGACTGCGGCGAGATCATCTTGCCGGTCACGCCGCCGCTGGTGTTGGCCGCAACCAGCAGGGTGTCGTTGACCCCGATCTGGTGCGCGGTGGTGGCTTGCAGCGAGCTGAACAGGGCGTTGGACGAGGTGTCGGAACCGGTCAGGAACACGCCCAGCCAGCCGAGGAACGGCGAGAAGAACGGGAACGCGGCGCCGGTACCGGCCAGCACCAGGGCCATGGTCGAGGACATGCCCGAGTAGTTGGTGACGAAGGCGAAAGCCAGCACCATGCCGATCGACAGGATCGGCCAGCGCAGTTCCCAGAAGGTCTCTTTGAAAGTGGTCAGACCAGTTTTGAAGTTGATCTTCAGTACCGCCATGGAAATCAGCGCCGAGAGGAAGATCGCGGTGCCGGTGGCGGAGATCGGGTCGAGCTTGAACACTGCTGGCATGGCGGTTGGCGCGGCGACGATCGGTGCGGTCTTGATCACCAGTTGGTCAAGGTGCGGGATGGCGAAGTTGAACACGAAGTTGTACATCGCGCCGCCTGGGGCGAAGGCTGCCTTGAACGGTTTCAGGGTCCAGATGGTGACCAGCACGGTGAGGATCAGGAACGGCGACCAGGCCTTGAAGATCTCGCCGAAGCTATAGGGCGTTGGCTGGCTGCCGCTTGGCTGCACCACGGCAGCGCCGACGCTGCCTTTGGCTTCGCTGAACGAACGCTTGGGCTGCCAGACTTTCAGGAACAGGGTGAGGCAGATCAGGCTGGCCAGCGCCGAGGTGATGTCGGGCAGCTCTGGGCCGATAAAGTTCGAGGTGAAGTACTGGGTAACGGCAAAGCTCAGGCCGGCGACCAGGGCGGCAGGCCAGGTTTCCTTCACGCCACGCAGGCCGTCCATCATGAACACCAGCCAGAACGGCACGAACAGCGACAGCAGCGGCAGCTGGCGGCCGGTCATGGCGCCGATGTGGAAGGCGTCGATGCCGGTGACCTGGCCGGCCACGATGATCGGGATACCCAGGGCGCCGAAGGCCACGGGTGCGGTGTTGGCGATCAGGCACAGGCCGGCGGCGTACAGCGGGTTGAAGCCCAGGCCCACCAGCAGCGCGGCAGTGATTGCCACCGGTGCACCAAAGCCTGCCGCACCTTCCAGGAAGGCACCGAAGCAGAAGCCGATCAGCAGCACTTGCAGGCGCTGGTCGTCGGTAATCGACAGCACCGAGCTGCGGATCACTTCGAACTGGCCACTCTTGACCGTGAGTTTGTACAGGAACACCGCGGCAACGATGATCCAGGCAATTGGCCAGAGGCCGTAGAGGAAGCCGTAACCCGCAGCGGCGAACGCCATGTCGACAGGCATCTGGAAGGCGAAGATCGCCACCAGGATCGACAGTGCGAGGGTGATGCTGCCCGCCACGTGGCCTTTGAGGCGGAACACGGCGAGGGCCAGGAAGAAGAACACGATGGGGATGACCGCCGCCAGTGCGGACAGGCCAAGACTACCAAGCGGGCTATAGAGTTGTTGCCAGGTTTGCATATGGGGTGGCCCCTAATTGTTGTTGGTCAGGCACTGGCATTGGATAATTGGTAATACCAATTTACAATGGCTGGTCGCTAGGTTAAAAGCGCTGTCGTGGGTGTGTCAATTTGTCCTGCGCAAAACTTTGGTCGTGCGCCGATGAGCGGGCACCTGATGGGCTGGGAAAATCCTGTGCTGATGGGTGTTTGCGTGGCGTGAATCGGCGAGAATAGGCGCCCCCTGAAATTTGCCGGGGGTTTGTGGAGAGCATGTGATGGTTTTTGATCAGGTCCGCCAACGGCGCCTGTCCGATGACATTGTCGATCGGTTGGAAGCGATGATTCTGGAAGGCACGCTGACCTCGGGCCAGCGGCTGCCGGCCGAGCGCGTTCTTGCCGAGCAGTTTGGCGTGTCCCGCCCGTCACTGCGTGAGGCGATCCAGAAGCTGGTGGCCAAGGGGCTGCTGGTCAGCCGTCAGGGCGGGGGTAATTTTGTCGCCGAGTCGCTGGGTTCAACTTTCAGCGACCCGTTGTTGCAGTTGCTCGAGCACAGTGCCGAGGCGCAGCGAGACCTGCTCGAATTCCGCCATACCCTGGAGGCGTCCTGTGCCTACTATGCCGCCCAGCGCGCCACCGAGCCGGACCGCGCGCGGCTGAAGGCGGCGTTCGATGCGCTGCAAGACTGCTATTCCAGAGTTGATGAAGTGACCCGGGCAGAAGAGGGCGCGGCCGATGCGCGCTTCCATCTGGCGATTGCCGAGGCTAGCCACAATGCCGTGTTGCTGCACACCATTCGGGGTTTGTTCGACCTGCTCAAGCGCAACGTGGTGACCAACATCGGGGGCATGTATCAGCAGCGCAGCGAGACCCGGGACATGCTGATCAGCCAGCACCGGGAACTGTACCTGGCGATTGTCGAGGGCAGGGCGGAAGATGCGCGGGAGGTATCCAGCCGGCACATTCTGTATGTGCAGGAGGTGCTGGAAGAGGCGCACGAAGAAGCGCAGCGGGTGGCGCGGGCAGAGCGGCGCAACGGGCGCTAAGATCGGTGCTGGATTCTTCGCGGGTACGCCCGCTCCCACAGGATATGCGCCAGGCCTGAAGCAGGTGCAGTCCTGTGGGAGTGGGCGAGCCCGCGAAGAGGCCAGAACAGGCTAAAGAAGATCTAGTCTTCCTTGCCCTTGTTCCGCACGGCCCGCTGCAGCTCGCGGTTGGAATCGCGCTCGCGCATGGTGTCGCGCTTGTCGAATTCCTTCTTGCCCTTGCCCAGCGCGATTTCGCACTTGATCAGGTGCTTGCTCCAGTACAGCGCCAGGGCCACGCAGGTGTAGCCCTTTTGCGCCACGGCCGCTTCCAGGCGCTCGAGCTCGCGCTTGTTCAGCAGCAGCTTGCGGGTGCGGATGGGGTCGGCGATGACGTGGGTGCTGGCCGTGGTCAGCGGAGTGATGTGGCTGCCGAACAGCCAGGCTTCACCGTCCTTGAGCAGCACGTAGCTGTCGGTAAGGTGCGCCTTGCCGGCTCGCAGGCTTTTTACTTCCCAGCCGGACAGGACCAGCCCGGCCTCGAACTTGTGTTCGATGAAGTAATCGTGTCGCGCCTTTTTGTTCTGCGCGATGGTCCCGGTCGGATGTTTCTTTTGTTTAGCCATAGGGGCGGCATTATAGGCAACTCGGCGCGTCGTCCGCTATGGGATTTCGGTGTGCTTGAGCCACTGCAATGAATACCGGACAATACAGCCCCTGTCTTGCTGACAGAACCTGTTTTCGGCACGCTGCGAAGCGCCGCCACCCAGCCTTGGAAGTGACGCCTGGATGACTACCCATATTCAACGCTCCGCCCTGCTGCCATACCCCGCCCAGGCGCTCTACGATCTGGTCAACGATGTGGCCAGTTACCCTGAGTTTCTGCCTTGGTGCTCGGCCTCGACGGTGATCGAAGCCAGCGAAACGCACATGCGCGCCAAGCTCGAAGTGGCCAAGGGCGGCATGAGCCAGCAATTCGTTACGCGCAACGTGCTAGTGCCTGGGCAGTCCATCGAGATGAACCTCGAAGAAGGGCCGTTCACTCAGCTGCATGGTGTATGGGTGTTCAAGCCGCTAGGTGAAAAGGCCTGCAAGATCAGCCTGGACCTGTCCTTCGACTATGCCGGGCCAATTGTGCGCGCAACGTTGGGGCCGCTGTTCAACCAGGCGGCCAATACACTGGTCGATGCCTTCTGCCAGCGCGCCAAGCAACTGCATGTGTGACCGATAAAGCGGCAAAAAAAAGCCCGGACCATGTCCGGGCTTTTTTGTATCTGCTTGCCGATTACCGGGTTTCCAGCGGTGCTGGAGTCGGGACCGGGGTGGTCTCGATGGTGTCGATCTCGCGCTGGATGGACTCTTCGGTCGAACCAGGCTTGGCCGGTTTTTCCTCTGGTTGCGCGGCCGGCTGCTCGGTCTGGCCTGGTTCGGTGGCCGGGCTTACGGTGGTGTCGCTGCTGCCGCCGAGGATTTCCTGGTCGCGGCTGACACCTGGCATGAAGTCGCCCGACAGGCTAACCAGTTGATCACTTTCATTGAAGAAAATGCTCATGCGTTCTTGTTGGCGTTTGCCGCCACCAGGCTGCAGGCTGTACAGGTAATCCCAACGATTGGTGTTGAAGGTGTCCTGAATCAGCGGGTTGCCCATGATAAACCTTACTTGCCGTCGGGTCATTCCGGGGCGCAATTGGTCTATCATGTCTTGCGTAACGACATTGCCCTGCTGGATGTCGATTTTGTAAACCCCGGGAAACGAGCAACCGGCGAGTGCGAGCAGTCCCGCGAGGGCGAGGCTGTTTAGCAAGAGCTTGGTGTTTTGCATCGGTGGGCGACTTCCACTATCTTGGCTGGACAACGTAAACCCCGATCATACCCGTATTAAGAGAAGCTGCGAAGCAGCATCGGCGAGAAAGCTGACCATGGTTGAAAATAGCGAATTGCGCAAAGCCGGCCTCAAGGTGACCCTGCCTCGAGTCAAGATCCTTCAGATGCTCGACTCCACCGAGCAGCGTCACATGAGTGCCGAGGATGTCTACAAGGCGCTGATGGAAGCTGGAGAGGACGTTGGCCTGGCCACCGTCTATCGCGTACTGACCCAGTTCGAGGCTGCGGGTCTGGTGGTTCGCCACAACTTTGATGGCGGCCACGCGGTGTTCGAACTGGCCGATGGCGGTCACCACGACCATATGGTCAACGTGGATACCAGTGAAGTCATCGAGTTCATGGATGCCGAAATCGAAAGGCGTCAGCGCGAAATCGTGGCCGAGCATGGCTACGAGCTGGTGGACCACAATCTGGTCCTGTACGTGCGTAAGAAGAAGTAACGATTTTTTATCGTTATGAATAGCAAAGGCGACCTTCGGGTCGCCTTTGTGATTTCTGGGGGGGGCTGAGGGTGGTGTTGTCTGTGCCCGCGAATGGGCCTGAAAAACTGGGGATCAGGCCTTGCCGCTTACCACCATCTTGCGCGCATGCGCCAGGGATTCCTTGGTCAGGTCGATGCCGCCGAGCATGCGTGCCACTTCCTCGACCCGCTCACGCTTGCCCAGGCTGGCCACGGCGGTGTGGGTGGTGTCGCTGTTACGCACTTTGTGCACGAACAGGTGATGGTGCCCTTGCGCAGCCACTTGCGGCAGGTGGGTTACGGTCAGTACCTGGCCGCGCTCGCCCAGGCGGCGCAGCAGTTGGCCGACGATTTCGGCAGTAGGCCCGCCGATGCCCACGTCGACTTCGTCGAACACCAGGGTGGGGATGCGCGAGGTCTGTGCGGTAATCACCTGGATCGCCAGGCTGATTCGCGACAGTTCGCCGCCCGAAGCCACCTTCGCTAGGCCCTTGAGCGGTTGGCCAGGGTTGGCGCTGACCAGCAGTTCGATCTGCTCCAGGCCATGCGGCGACAGGTCTGCGCCCTGGTTGGGCGTCAGTTCGATGCAGAAGCGCCCGCCAGGCATGCCCAGGCGCTGGATTTCCTGCTCTACAGCGCTCGCCAGTTGATGCGCCGCTTGCTGGCGCAGGGCGCTGAGTTCACGGGCTTTTTCTTTATAGTGCAGGGCGAAGGCGGCAAGCTCTTCGCCCAGCCTCTCGATCGATTCGTCGCTAGCGTTCAGGCCTTCCAGCTCTTCCATCAACTGCTGCTGCAGGTGGGGCAGTTCGGTCGGGTGCACGCGGTGTTTGCGTGCCAGCGTATAGATAGTGTCGAGGCGTTCTTCCAGCGCCTGCAGGCGCATCGGGTCGGCGTCGAAATTGTCGAGGAAGCGGTTGAGCTCGCCCATGGCTTCTTCGACCTGGATCTGTGCGCTGGCGATCAGGTTGGCCGCTTCGCCCAGGGCCTTGGGTGAGTTGGTGGCGGCGCCCAGCCGGTTGAGGCTGGACGTGAGGGCGCTGAGCACATTGCCCGAATCGCTCTCGCTGCACTGGTCGATGACCTGGCGGCAGATGCCGAACAGCGCTTCGGCACTGGTCAGGTTCTTGTGTTCCTGTTCCAGCTGCTCCAGCTCGTGTTCGCCCAGGCCGAGGTTGTCCAGTTCTTCCAGCTGATAGCTGAGCAATTGGTGGCGGGCGCGCTGCTCGTCGCCGGAGTTGGACAGGCGCTCCAGCTCCAGGCGGGTCTGGTTCCAGCGTTTGGCTGCAAGCTGTACCTGGCGAGCCAGGTCGACGGCGCCGGCATATTCGTCGAGCAGGCGGCGGTGGGTGTCGGTCTTGAGTAGCGACTGGTGCTCGTGCTGGCTGTGGATATCGATCAGCAGTTCGCCCAGCGCCTTGAGGTCGCCAAGCGGGCAGGGCGTGCCGTTGATGTAGCCGCGGCTGCGGCCTTCGGCGGTGATCACCCGGCGCAGGAGGCACAGGCCATCGTTGTCCAGGTCGCGTTCGGCCAGCCAGGCATGCGCTTCGGGGATGTCCACCAGGTCGAAGGTGGCAAGGATGTCTGCCTTGTCGGTGCCTGGACGCACCACGCCACTGTCAGCCCGGTCGCCCAGGGCCAGGCCGAGGGCGTCGAGCATGATCGATTTGCCGGCACCGGTCTCACCAGTGATGACGGACATGCCGCGGGCGATTTCGAGGTCGAGGTGCTCGACGATGGCGTAGTTGTGAATGGACAGGTGCACCAGCATGGGGCGGCTCCCGAAAGTCATGTCTGGTTATTTATACAGTACTTTTTTCAGGCCTGCCAATGCCCCTTGGCAGATTCTGTTGCAGTCTGGAAAACCACCTTGCCCCTTGAAGCTGGTTTTTCCGGCCCCATATAGCCGACATCCAAGGCGAGCCTGGCTCGCAGTCCACAAAATTGCGCAGGAGAGACCCCATGGCTGACGAACAGCTGAACGAAAAAGACCTTAACGTTGAAGAAGCCGGTGCAGGCAATGCTGCTGACGCCCGTGTTCTGGAACTCGAGGAACAGCTGGCCGCTGCCAAGGACCAGGCGCTGCGCGCCGTTGCCGACGTGCAGAACGTGCGCCGTCGTGCCGAGCAGGATGTCGAGAAAGCCCACAAGTTCGCCCTGGAGAAGTTCTCCAGCGACCTGCTGCCGGTGATCGACAGCCTGGAACTGGCCCTGGCGCACTCCAGCGCCGAAGACCAGCACGTCAAGCAGATCCGCGAAGGCGTAGAGCTGACCCTGAAGATGTTCCAGGACACCCTCAAGCGCTACAACCTTGAAGCCGTCGACCCGCACGGCCAGCCGTTCAACCCTGAGCACCACCAGGCCATGGCCATGCAGGAGAACGCTGAGGTAGAACCGAACAGCGTGCTGAACGTATTCCAGAAGGGTTACCTGCTGAACGGCCGTCTGCTGCGCCCCGCCATGGTGGTGGTCAGCAAGGCGCCGAGTGCGGCGCAACCCTCGATTAATGAAAAGGCTTGAAATCCGTCGGGGCACCCCCATCTAGGTGTCAAGCCTTCAAGTATTACCGCAGTTGGCCAAAGTAGTCGCTGCTACCAAATTCAAGTTTCGGGAGAGTTAACATGGGCAAAATCATCGGTATCGACCTGGGGACCACCAACTCGTGCGTCTCCATTCTGGAAAACGGTAACGTCAAGGTCATCGAAAACGCCGAAGGTGCGCGTACTACCCCTTCGATCGTGGCCTACGCCAACGACGGCGAAATCCTGGTTGGCCAGTCGGCCAAGCGCCAGGCCGTCACCAACCCGCACAACACCCTGTTCGCGGTGAAGCGCCTGATCGGCCGCCGCTTCGAAGAGCAGGTCGTACAGAAAGACATCCAGCTGGTTCCGTACAAGATCGCCAAGGCCGACAACGGTGACGCCTGGGTCGAAGTCAACGGCCAGAAAATGGCTCCGCCGCAAATCAGCGCCGAAGTCCTGAAAAAAATGAAGAAAACCGCCGAAGACTACCTCGGCGAGCCGGTTACCGAAGCGGTCATCACCGTACCGGCGTACTTCAACGACAGCCAGCGCCAGGCTACCAAGGACGCCGGTCGCATCGCTGGCCTGGACGTAAAACGCATCATCAACGAACCGACCGCTGCTGCGCTGGCCTACGGCATGGACAAGGCCAAGGGCGACCACACTGTCATCGTTTATGACCTGGGTGGCGGTACCTTTGACGTGTCGGTCATCGAAATTGCCGAAGTCGACGGCGAGCACCAGTTCGAAGTACTGGCTACCAACGGCGACACCTTCCTGGGTGGCGAAGACTTCGACATGCTGCTGATCGACTACCTGGTCGAAGAGTTCAAGAAAGAAACCGGCATGAACCTGAAGGGCGATCCTCTGGCCATGCAGCGTCTGAAAGAAGCCGCTGAAAAAGCCAAGATCGAGCTGTCGTCCGCTCAGTCGACCGATGTCAACCTGCCGTACATCACTGCAGACGCTACCGGTCCTAAGCACCTGAACGTGAAAATCTCCCGCGCCAAGCTGGAGTCGCTGGTTGAAGAGCTGGTGCAGCGCACCATCGAGCCTTGCCGCATCGCCCTGAAAGATGCCGGCATCGACGCCAGCAAGATCGACGACGTGATCCTGGTCGGTGGCCAGACCCGTATGCCGCTGGTTCAGAAAACCGTTGCCGACTTCTTCGGTAAAGAAGCGCGCAAGGACGTCAACCCGGACGAAGCCGTGGCCATGGGTGCTGCTATCCAGGGTGCCGTTCTGGCCGGTGATGTCAAAGACGTACTGCTGCTGGACGTCAGCCCGCTGACCCTGGGTATCGAAACCATGGGTGGCGTGATGACCGCGCTGATCGAAAAGAACACCACCATCCCGACCAAGAAGTCGCAGGTGTTCTCGACTGCCGACGACAACCAGGGCGCCGTGACCATTCACGTGCTGCAGGGTGAGCGTAAGCAGGCTGCACAGAACAAGTCGCTGGGCAAGTTCGACCTGGCTGACATTCCGCCAGCGCCACGTGGTGTGCCACAGATCGAAGTAACCTTCGACATCGACGCCAACGGCATCCTGCACGTCAGCGCCAAAGACAAGGCCACTGGCAAGTCGCAGTCGATCGTGATCAAGGCCAACTCCGGCCTGTCGGACGAAGAAATCGAGCGCATGGTGCGTGACGCCGAGGCCAACGCCGAGGAAGACCGCAAGTTCGAAGAGCTGGCTGCTGCCCGTAACCAGGGTGACGCGCTGGTTCACTCGACTCGCAAGATGGTCGTTGACGCAGGTGACAAGGTTACCGCCGAAGAAAAAACCGCCATCGAGGCCGCCGTTGTTGCTTTGGAAGCCGCTGTCAAAGGCGACGACAAGGCCGCGATCGACGCCAAGGTCGAAGAGCTGTCCAAGGTCTCTGCCCCGGTTGCCCAGAAGATGTACGCCGAGCAGTCGGCCGAACAGCCTCAGGGTGGCGCGCAGCAGGCCGAGCCGGAAGCCAAGCACGATGACGTGGTTGACGCCGAGTTCGAAGAAGTGAAAGACAACAACAAGCAGTAATCCCTGCATGTTGTCGGCCAGTTCACCGCCGTTTGGCGGTGAGCTGGTAGGATGTCGCCGCGCGGGGGCTTGCTCCCGCGTTGGCGTATCTGGAATTCGAGAATTTTTACAGCATCTGTCAGCGACCCTTGGTGGGCAAAAGGCAGGTGTTGATGGCGTGGCGCAGATGCCAGACGCCCAACAAGGTGCAAATGACCTATGTCCAAGCGTGATTATTATGAGGTACTGGGTGTCGAGCGCGGCGCCAGCGAAGCAGACCTCAAAAAGGCTTACCGCCGCCTGGCGATGAAGTTCCACCCGGACCGCAACCCTGGCGACAAAGAGTCGGAAGACAAGTTCAAGGAGGCCAACGAGGCCTACGAAGTGCTGTCTGACGCGAGCAAGCGCGCGGCGTTCGACCAGTATGGTCATGCCGGCGTCGATCCGAGCATGGGTGGCGGTGGTGCTGGCTTCGGCGGCGCCAACTTCTCCGACATCTTCGGTGATGTGTTCAGTGACTTCTTTGGTGGTGGCCGCGGCGGCGGACGTGGCGGTGCCCAGCGTGGCAGTGATTTGCGCTACACCCTGGAACTGAACCTGGAAGAAGCGGTGCGTGGCACCACGGTCAGCATCCGCGTGCCCACCCTGGTCAACTGCCAGCCTTGCGACGGCTCTGGCGCCAAGAAGGGTTCTACCCCGTCGACCTGCCCGACCTGCGGTGGTATCGGCCAGGTGCGCATGCAGCAAGGCTTCTTCTCGGTGCAGCAGACCTGCCCACGCTGCCATGGCCAGGGCAAGATCATCACCGACCCTTGCAACTCCTGCCATGGCGAAGGCCGTGTCGAAGAATACAAGACGCTGTCGGTCAAGGTGCCGGCCGGTGTCGATACCGGCGACCGCATCCGCCTGTCGGGCGAGGGCGAAGCCGGGACCCATGGTGGCCCGACTGGCGACCTGTACGTGGTGATCAATGTGCGTGAGCACGAGATCTTCCAGCGCGATGGCAAGCACCTGTCCTGCGAAGTACCAATCAGCTACACCGATGCCGCCCTGGGTGGCGAGCTGGAAGTGCCGACCCTTGATGGTCGCGTGAAGCTGAAAATTCCGGAAGGCACCCAGACCGGCAAGCAGTTCCGCTTGCGTGGCAAAGGTGTGGCGCCGGTGCGTGGTGGTGGTGCGGGTGACCTGCTGTGCCGTGTGGCGGTGGAAACCCCGGTCAACCTCAGCCGCCGCCAGCGCGAGTTACTCGAAGAGCTGCGCAGTTCGCTGGAAGGCGACAGCTCCCACTCGCCCAAGGCCAGTGGCTGGTTCGATGGCGTGAAGCGCTTCTTCGGCGATCTCTGACAAGGAAAAGGCTATGCGACGTATTGCAGTGATGGGCGCGGCAGGGCGGATGGGCAAGACCCTTATCGAAGCTGTGCAGCAACAGCCGGGTGCCGGGCTGACGGCGGCGGTCGATCGCCCGGACAGCTCGCTGGTCGGTGCGGATGCAGGTGAGCTGGCGGCCCTGGGTCGTATTGGCGTGCTGCTGTCCGACGACTTGGCCAAGGTGGCTGACGAGTTCGATGTGTTGATCGACTTTACCCACCCGTCCGTGACCCTCAAGAACCTGGCGTTTTGTCGCAAGCACGGCAAGGCAATGGTTATCGGCACCACCGGTTTCACCGTCGAGGAAAAGCAGTTACTGGCCGAGGCGGGCAAGGACATTCCAATCGTGTTTGCCGCCAACTTCAGTGTTGGCGTCAACCTGAGCCTCAAGCTGCTGGACATGGCTGCGCGGGTGTTGGGCGATGATGTCGATATCGAGATCATCGAAGCGCACCACCGGCACAAGGTCGATGCGCCGTCGGGTACTGCGCTGCGCATGGGTGAAGTGGTTGCCAATGCGCTGGGCCGAGACCTCCAGGAAGTGGCCGTGTATGGCCGCGAAGGGCAAACCGGTGCGCGAGATCGCAAGACCATCGGGTTCGCAACTGTGCGTGCCGGTGATGTGGTGGGCGATCACACCGTATTGTTCGCTGCTGAAGGCGAGCGCCTGGAAATCACTCACAAGGCCTCCAGCCGCATGACCTTCGCCAAGGGCGCCGTGCGTGCGGCGCTGTGGCTGGATGGGCGTGAGCCTGGTCTGTACGACATGCAGGATGTGCTCGAACTGCGTTAAGCCGTGAGAGCGGTGTTGGCTTCTTCGCGGGCTTGCCCGCTCCCACAGGTATCGCACCGGTCTCGGGGCATGTGAGGCTCCTGTGGGGGCGGGCGAGCCCGCGAGGAAGCCAGCGCAGATGTCAGTCTGTCGCATTGATGTGTTTTAGAGACACATCTGCGGTAGACCGAAAAGGCACTTTTCTGTAAGCTACAGCTTTAGTGTGTCCACTAAAAGCGCGCAGCGAATTGAATTCAGCACATGAAAGCGGGGTGACGTGTCCATACGTCACTCCGCTTTTTTGCAACCTGCGATCGCCCTTTCATGCTTGATTTACGGGAGGTCTTCTTGACAAAGCCAGCCATACTCGCCCTTGCCGACGGCAGTATTTTCCGCGGTGAAGCTATCGGTGCCGACGGTCAGACCGTTGGTGAGGTGGTATTCAACACCGCTATGACCGGCTACCAGGAAATCCTTACAGACCCTTCCTACGCGCAGCAAATCGTTACCCTGACCTACCCGCACATCGGCAACACCGGTACCACCCCGGAAGATGCCGAGTCGAACCGTGTCTGGTCCGCTGGCCTGGTCATCCGTGACCTGCCGCTGCTGGCCAGCAACTGGCGTAACACCCAGTCGCTGCCTGAGTACCTCAAGGCCAACAACGTCGTTGCCATCGCCGGCATCGACACCCGTCGCCTGACCCGTATCCTGCGTGAAAAGGGCGCCCAGAACGGTTGCATCCTCGCCGGTGACAACATCAGCGAAGAAGCCGCCATCGCTGCTGCCCGCGGTTTCCCGGGCCTGAAGGGCATGGACCTGGCCAAGGTCGTTTCCACCAAGGAACGCTACGAGTGGCGTTCCAGCGTGTGGGAGCTGAAAACCGACAGCCACCCGACCATCGAAGCCGCCGACCTGCCGTACCACGTGGTTGCCTTCGACTACGGCGTCAAGCTGAACATCCTGCGCATGCTGGTAGCCCGTGGCTGCCGCGTGACCGTGGTGCCGGCCCAGACCCCGGCCAGCGAAGTGCTGGCACTCAACCCGGACGGCGTGTTCCTGTCCAACGGCCCTGGTGACCCCGAGCCTTGCGACTACGCCATCCAGGCGATCAAGGAAATCCTCGAAACCGAGATTCCGGTATTCGGCATCTGCCTCGGCCACCAACTGCTGGCCCTGGCTTCCGGCGCCAAGACCGTGAAAATGGGCCACGGCCACCACGGTGCCAACCACCCAGTCCAGGACCTGGACACCGGCGTGGTCATGATCACCAGCCAGAACCACGGCTTTGCCGTTGACGAAGCCACCCTGCCGGGCAACGTCCGCGCCATCCACAAGTCGCTGTTCGACGGCACCCTGCAGGGTATCGAGCGTACCGACAAGTGCGCGTTCAGCTTCCAGGGCCACCCTGAAGCGAGCCCAGGCCCGACCGACGTCGCGCCACTGTTCGATCGTTTCACCGATGCCATGGCCAAGCGCCGCTGAGCATCCTGCTTCAAGGCCCCGGGCCGGCACATGCCGCGCCCGGCAGCGCCTGACCCAGATTGTTCAAAGCGGCTTGCCGACTGACCCCGGATTTGAGTGACAACCATGCCAAAACGTACAGACATCAAAAGCATCCTGATTCTCGGCGCTGGCCCGATCGTGATCGGCCAGGCCTGCGAATTCGACTACTCCGGCGCCCAGGCCTGTAAAGCCCTGCGCGAGGAAGGTTTCCGCGTCATCCTGGTGAACTCCAACCCAGCCACCATCATGACCGACCCGGCCATGGCCGACGCCACCTACATCGAGCCGATCAAGTGGCAGTCGGTGGCCAAGATCATCGAAAAAGAGCGCCCGGACGCTGTCCTGCCGACCATGGGTGGCCAAACTGCACTGAACTGCGCACTGGACCTGGAGCGCCACGGCGTTCTGGAAAAGTTCGGCGTAGAGATGATCGGTGCCAACGCCGACACCATCGACAAGGCCGAAGACCGTTCGCGCTTCGACAAGGCCATGAAAGACATCGGCCTGGAGTGCCCACGCTCCGGTATCGCCCACAGCATGGAGGAGGCCAACGCGGTCCTCGAGAAGCTCGGCTTCCCATGCATCATTCGCCCGTCCTTCACCATGGGCGGCACTGGCGGCGGTATTGCCTACAACCGTGAAGAATTCGAAGAAATCTGCACCCGTGGTCTGGACCTGTCGCCGACCAAAGAGCTGCTGATCGACGAATCGCTGATCGGCTGGAAAGAGTACGAGATGGAAGTGGTCCGCGACAAAAAGGACAACTGCATCATCGTCTGCTCGATCGAAAACTTCGACCCGATGGGCGTGCACACTGGTGACTCGATCACCGTTGCTCCGGCGCAGACCCTGACCGACAAGGAATACCAGATCATGCGCAACGCCTCGCTGGCGGTGCTGCGTGAAATCGGTGTGGAAACCGGCGGTTCCAACGTGCAGTTCGGTATCTGCCCGAACACCGGTCGCATGGTCGTGATCGAGATGAACCCGCGCGTTTCGCGTTCGTCTGCCCTGGCTTCCAAGGCTACCGGCTTCCCGATCGCCAAGATCGCCGCCAAGCTGGCCATTGGTTACACCCTCGACGAACTGCAGAACGACATCACCGGCGGCCGCACCCCGGCGTCCTTCGAGCCGTCGATCGACTACGTGGTTACCAAGCTGCCGCGCTTCGCCTTCGAGAAATTCCCGAAAGCCGACGCCCGCCTGACCACCCAGATGAAATCCGTGGGTGAAGTCATGGCCATCGGCCGTACCTTCCAGGAATCCCTGCAGAAGGCCCTGCGCGGCCTGGAAGTGGGTGCCTGCGGCCTCGACCCGAAAGTCGACCTGGCCAGCCCGGAAGCCGCCAGCATCCTCAAGCGTGAGCTGACCGTACCGGGCGCCGAGCGTATCTGGTACGTCGCCGACGCCATGCGTTCGGGCATGACCTGCGAAGAAATCTTCAATCTGACCGGCATCGACATGTGGTTCCTGGTGCAGATGGAAGACCTGATCAAGGAAGAAGAGAAGGTCAAGACCCTGGCCCTGTCGGCGATCGACAAGGACTACATGCTGCGCCTCAAGCGCAAGGGCTTCTCGGACCAGCGCCTGGCCAAGCTGCTGGGCATCACCGACAAGAACCTGCGCCGTCACCGCCACAAGCTGGAAGTGTTCCCGGTGTACAAGCGCGTCGACACCTGCGCTGCCGAGTTCGCCACCGACACTGCCTACCTGTACTCCACCTACGAGGAAGAGTGCGAGGCCAACCCGTCCACCCGCGACAAGATCATGATCCTGGGTGGTGGCCCGAACCGTATCGGCCAAGGTATTGAGTTCGACTACTGCTGCGTACACGCCGCCCTGGCACTGCGTGAAGACGGTTACGAGACCATCATGGTCAACTGCAACCCGGAAACCGTCTCCACCGACTACGACACCTCCGACCGCCTGTACTTCGAGCCGCTGACCCTGGAAGACGTGCTGGAAGTGTGCCGCGTCGAGAAGCCGAAAGGCGTCATCGTGCACTACGGCGGCCAGACCCCGCTGAAACTGGCTCGCGCCCTGGAAGAGGCCGGCGTACCGATCATCGGTACCAGCCCGGACGCCATCGACCGTGCCGAAGACCGTGAGCGCTTCCAGCAGATGGTTCAGCGCCTGAACCTGCTGCAGCCGCCAAACGCTACTGTGCGCAGCGAAGAAGAAGCCATCCGCGCTGCTGGCGGCATCGGTTACCCGCTGGTCGTGCGCCCGTCCTATGTACTGGGCGGCCGTGCCATGGAAATCGTCTACGAGCTGGACGAGCTCAAGCGCTACCTGCGTGAAGCGGTACAGGTTTCCAACGACAGCCCGGTGCTGCTCGACCACTTCCTCAACTGCGCCATCGAAATGGACGTGGATGCGGTGTGCGACGGTACCGACGTGGTCATCGGCGCCATCATGCAGCACATTGAGCAGGCCGGCGTTCACTCCGGTGACTCGGCGTGCTCGCTGCCACCTTACTCGCTGAGCAAGGAAGTGCAGGACGAAGTCCGCGTTCAGGTCAAGAAAATGGCCCTGGAGCTGGGCGTGGTCGGCCTGATGAACGTGCAGCTGGCCCTGCAAGGCGACAAGATCTACGTGATCGAAGTCAACCCGCGTGCTTCGCGTACCGTGCCGTTCGTGTCCAAGTGCATCGGCACTTCCCTGGCAATGATCGCGGCCCGCGTCATGGCTGGCAAAACTCTGAAAGAGCTGGGCTTCACCCAGGAAATCATCCCGAACTTCTACAGCGTCAAGGAAGCCGTCTTCCCGTTCGCCAAGTTCCCAGGGGTTGACCCGATCCTCGGCCCTGAGATGAAATCGACCGGTGAGGTCATGGGTGTCGGTGACAGCTTCGGTGAAGCCTTCGCCAAGGCCCAGATGGGTGCCAGCGAAGTGCTGCCGACCGGCGGTACCGCGTTCATCAGCGTGCGTGACGATGACAAGCCACAAGTGGCTGGCGTTGCTCGCGACCTGATCGCCTTGGGCTTCGAAGTGGTTGCTACTGCCGGCACCGCCAAGGTTATCGAAGCGGCTGGCCTGAAAGTGCGCCGTGTGAACAAAGTGACCGAAGGTCGCCCACACGTGGTCGACATGATCAAGAACGACGAAGTGTCGCTGATCATCAACACCACCGAAGGCCGCCAGTCGATCGCTGATTCCTACTCGATTCGTCGCAATGCGCTGCAGCACAAGATTTACTGCACCACTACCATTGCGGCCGGTGAAGCCATCTGCGAAGCGCTGAAGTTTGGTCCTGAAAAGACCGTTCGTCGCTTGCAAGATCTGCATGCAGGACTCAAAGCATGAGCATTACCAAGTACCCGATGACCGTCCAGGGCGCCCGCGCCCTGGAAGAGGAGCACCTGTTCCTGAGCAAGACCGAGCGCCCACGCCTGAGCCAGGCGATCGGTGAAGCGCGTGAGCTGGGTGACCTCAAGGAAAACGCCGAATACCATGCCGCCCGTGAGGAGCAGGGCATGGTCGAGGCGCGTATCCGCGATATCGAAGGCCGTCTGCAGAACTCGGTGGTGATCGACGTCACCACCATCGCCCACACCGGCAAGGTGATTTTCGGCACCACCGTGGTGCTGGCCAACACCGAAACCGATGAGGAAGTGACCTACCAGATCGTCGGCGAAGATGAAGCTGACGTGAAACAGGGCAAGCTTTCGAGCGGAGCACCGATCGCCCGTGCCATCATTGGCAAGGAAGAAGGTGACACCGTGGTGGTGAAGACGCCAAGCGGTACGGTCGAGTACGAGATTGTCGAAGTCAAACACATCTGACCGGCGCCTGCGGGCGCCATCCCTCGAGGGGATCCTCTGGCAGCTGGCCCAGGTTTTCTGGGTCGGTGGCTTGTGGGTGTTTCACGTGGGGCTGGTGCCTGCGCTCAAGGTCAGTGGCCTGGCGCCGCTGCTGGTGCAGGATATCGCCGGGCAGATCGACCGCTGGTTGATCGGCGTGGCGTTGCTTGGTTTGTTGACCCAGCTGGCAGTGCTGGCGAGGGTGGACGGCCTGACGGCCTGGTGGCGGCAGTTCCGGGGCCAGATGCTGTTGCTCGGCTTCGGTGCCTGCGTGGGGTATTACACCTTGCGCTACGGTATTTCCGTGGGCGAGCGCTGGCAGATGTTCTGCTTCCTGGTGTTGGGCTTTTCCGGCATCGTGCTGGTGGCCCAGCCGGTGCCGGTCAAGGCCCGGCGCTAGCCCAGACTGCCGCGGCCCCTTGTAGGAGCGGCCTTGTGTCGCGATGGGCTGCGAAGCAGCCCCCAGATATCAGCTTAACTACAGATATTGCC
>NZ_JBDJLK010000038.1:0-54220 GCF_039673335.1 Pseudomonas sp. TWI929 | reverse complement strand
CACAGGATCAGCACAGGCCTGAAGGCACTGCTGCACCTGTGGGAGCGGGTTTACCCGCGAAGAGGCCCTCCCTGCCCTGCCAGATAGCAGCAGCTTGTCGCCTGCGGCCCCCACCTTGGTTATACTTCCCGGCTTTCCCGAATAAATGCACAGGGTCCCGCCGCGCATGGATAAGACCTACCAGCCGCACGCCATCGAAACTTCCTGGTACAACACCTGGGAGTCCGAGAACTATTTCGCCCCACAAGGTGCAGGCGAGTCCTACACCATCATGATCCCGCCGCCGAACGTTACCGGCAGCCTGCACATGGGCCACGGGTTCAACAACGCGATCATGGACGCCCTGATCCGTTTCCGCCGCATGCAAGGCCGTGACACCCTGTGGCAGCCAGGTACCGACCACGCCGGTATCGCCACGCAGATGCTGGTCGAGCGCCAACTCGAAGCCAAGGGCCAGAACCGGCATGACCTGGGCCGCGAAAAGTTCCTGGAAAAGGTCTGGGAATGGAAGGACCAGTCCGGCGGCAACATCAGCCGTCAGATCCGCCGCCTGGGCTCGTCGGTCGACTGGAGCCGCGAGCGCTTCACCATGGACGACGGCCTTTCCGAAGCGGTTAAAGAAGCCTTCGTGCGCCTGCATGAAGACGGCCTGATCTACCGCGGCAAGCGCCTGGTCAACTGGGACACCAAGCTGCACACGGCCATCTCCGACCTCGAAGTGGAAAACCACGACGAGAAAGGCCACCTGTGGAACCTGCGCTACCCGCTGGCCGACGGCGCCAAGACCGCCGAAGGCAAGGACTACCTGGTGGTCGCCACCACTCGTCCGGAAACCCTGCTGGGTGACGCCGCCGTTGCGGTCAACCCAAGCGACCAACGCTACCAGGCACTGATCGGCAAGTTCGTCGAACTGCCACTGGTCGGCCGCCGCATCCCGATCATCGCCGACGACTACTGCGACCCCGAGTTCGGTACCGGCTGCGTGAAGATCACCCCGGCCCACGACTTCAACGACTACGAAGTCGGCAAGCGCCACAACCTGCCACTGCTGAACATCTTCGACAAGAACGCCTTCGTGCTGGCCAGCGCCCAGGCCTTCAACCTCGACGGCAGCGTCAACGAGCAGGTCGACACCCAACTGCCGGCCCAGTACGCCAACCTTGACCGCTTCGTCGCGCGCAAGCAGATCGTTGCCGACCTGGACGCCCAGGGCCTGCTGGTAAGCATCGACGACCACGCCCTGAAAGTGCCGAAAGGCGACCGCTCCGGCACCGTCATCGAGCCATGGCTGACCGACCAGTGGTACGTTTCCACCAAGCCGCTGGCAGAACCTGCCATCGCCGCCGTGGAGGATGGCCGCATCCAGTTCGTGCCCAAGCAGTACGAGAACATGTACTTCTCCTGGATGCGTGATATCCAGGACTGGTGCATCAGCCGCCAGCTGTGGTGGGGCCACCGCATCCCGGCGTGGTACGACGAGGCCGGCCAGGTCTATGTCGGCCGCAACGAAGAAGAAGTGCGCGCCAAGCACAAGCTGGGCGCCGACGTGGTCCTGCGCCAGGACGACGACGTGCTCGACACCTGGTTCAGCTCGGGCCTGTGGACCTTCTCCACCCTGGGCTGGCCGGAGCAGACCGAGTTCCTCAAGAAGTTCCACTCCACCGACGTGCTGGTGACTGGCTTCGACATCATCTTCTTCTGGGTTGCGCGCATGATCATGCTGACCATGCACCTGATCAAGAACGAGGATGGCACCCCGCAGGTGCCGTTCAAGACCGTGTACGTGCACGGCCTGGTCCGTGACGGCCAGGGCCAGAAGATGTCCAAGTCCAAGGGCAACGTGCTGGACCCGCTGGACATCGTCGACGGCATCACCCTCGACGCCCTGCTGGAAAAACGCACCAGCGGCATGATGCAGCCCAAGCTGGCCGAGAAGATCGCCAAGCAGACCAAGGCCGAGTTCCCCGAAGGTATCGCCAGCTACGGCACCGACGCCCTGCGCTTCACCTTCTGCTCACTGGCCTCGACCGGCCGCGACATCAAGTTCGACATGGGCCGCGTCGAAGGCTATCGCAACTTCTGCAACAAGATCTGGAACGCCGCCCGCTACGTGCTGGACAAGGGCGAGGACTGCGGCCAGAACGGCGAAGCCTACGAACTGTCGCTGGCTGACCGCTGGATCATCTCGCAACTGCAGCGCACCGAAGCCGAAGTGACCCGCCAGCTGGAGCAGTTCCGCTTCGACCTGGCCAGCCAGGCGCTGTACGAGTTCATCTGGAACCAGTACTGCGACTGGTACCTGGAGCTGTCCAAGCCGGTACTGTGGGACGAGAACGCGCCGGTCGAACGCGCCCGTGGCACCCGTCGCACCCTGGTGCGCGTGCTGGAAGTGGCGCTGCGCCTGGCGCACCCGTTCATGCCGTTCATTACCGAAGAAATCTGGCAGCGCATCGCGCCGCTGGCCGGTATCGAAGGCAAGACCATCATGCTGCAGCCATGGCCAGTGGCCAACGAAGCGCGCATCGACGCCGCCGCCGAAGGCGACATCGAGTGGCTCAAGGAGCTGATGGTTGGCCTGCGTAACATTCGCGCCGAAATGAACATCGGCCCAGGCAAGCCGCTGCCGCTGTTCCTGAAGAACGCCAATGCCGACGACCAGCGCCGCCTGCAGGAAAACGAAGCGCTGCTGAAGAAGCTGGCCAAGGTCGAGTCGTTCACCGTACTGAGCGATGCCGACGAAGCGCCGCTGTCGGCCACTGCCCTGGTCGGTGACCTGCAAGTGCTGGTGCCAATGGCCGGCCTGATCGACAAGGATGCCGAGCTGGCGCGCCTGAACAAGGAAATCCAGCGCCTGCAGGGTGAAGTGGCGCGCGTGGGTGGCAAGCTGTCCAACGCCGCCTTCGTCGACAAGGCACCGCCTGCGGTGATCGAGAAGGAACGCGCCAAGCTGGCCGAGTCCGAACAGGCCCTGGCCAACTTCACCGAGCAGCATGCGCGGATTGCAGCGCTGTAACAACCTGATAGACCGCTGGGGCCGCTGTGCGGCCCTTTCGCGACACAAGGCCCCTCCTCCAGGGACGGCGCCGGTTTGAGAGGCGCCGCTATCCTGTAGGAGCGGCCTTGTGTCGCGATAGGGCTGCAGAGCAGCCCCACGGCCTGCAACACCGGATCCAACCATGACCAACAAACCCACCCTGCACCCGCGCAACCGCCACCAGGGCCGCTACGATTTCCCCAGCCTGATCAAGGCCCACCCTGACCTGGCGCGCTTCACCATCACCAACCCCCACGGCAAACCCAGCATCGACTTCGCCAACCCCGAGGCCGTGCGAGTTTTCAACCGTGCCCTGCTCAAGGCCCAGTACGGCATCCAGCACTGGGACATCCCCGCCGACTACCTGTGCCCGCCCATTCCTGGCCGTGCCGACTATATCCACGTAGCCGCCGACCTGCTGGCCGACGACAATGCCGGCGAGATCCCCAAGGGCGCCCAGGTGCGCGCACTGGACATTGGCGTGGGCGCCAACTGCATTTACCCGCTGCTGGGCCACAGCGATTACCGCTGGCGCTTCCTCGGCTCGGACATCGACCCGGTGGCACTGGCCTCAGCCAAGGCAATCGTCCAGGCCAACGGCCTGGGCAAGGCCATCACCCTGCGCCAGCAGGCCAACCGTGCGCACATCCTCAGCGGCCTGCTGCAGGACGACGAACGCTTCGACCTGACCCTGTGCAACCCGCCGTTCCATGCCTCGCGCGACGAAGCCACCCGCGGCAGCCAGCGCAAGTGGAAGAACCTCGGCAAGCAGGACCCCAAGCGCAAGCTGCCGGTGCTCAACTTCGGTGGCCAGAACAATGAACTGTGGTGCGAGGGCGGCGAAATCCGCTTTGTCACCCAGTTGGTCGGCGAAAGCGTGCAGTACGCCGAGCGGGTACTGTGGTTCACCAGCCTGGTATCCAAGGCCAGCAACCTGCCAGGGATCGAGGCCGCGCTGAAAAAGGCCGGCGCCAAGGCCGTGCGCATTGCCGAAATGGGCCAGGGGCAGAAGCAGAGCCGTATGGTTGCCTGGAGCTTCCAGGACGACACTGCGCGCCAGGCCTGGCACGCCCGGCGTAAATCACAGGCATGAAAAAACCGCGCCCGGGCAAGCCGGGCGCGGTTTCGTCAAAGCTTCAACAATTACTTGTTGATGGCGTCGGTCAGCACTTTGGCTGGAACGAACTTGACGACTTTCTTGGCAGCGATTTCGATGGCAGCGCCAGTCGAAGGGTTGCGGCCGGTACGGGCAGGACGCTCGGAGACTTTCAGTTTGCCGATGCCTGGCAGAGTGATTTCAGCGCCGTTTTCCAGTTGGTCGGCAACGATCTGGCCCAGTTGCTCCAGAGCGTTTTTGGCGGTGGCTTTTGGCGCGGCGATCGATTCGGCGATGTCGGCAATCAGTTGGTCTTTGGTCAATGCCATGGTGATGTTCCTTCCCTATCAAATTCGATGGTTATGCAGCGAACTACGACGTTATCGGGCCAGCCCCTGAAGTGGAGGGCCGCGCCAATCGCGTATGTAGATACGTAAATCGGCGTTTGGTTCGACACGACGACAGCAAGCTGCCAGCAATGCGCCACACGAGGGGCACAAGACCGCGCAAAGCTACCACAGGAACGGATAAATATCCGCTGCGCACTTCGATTTAATGCAGGTTTTTCGGGGGTTTTAGCCTAAAACGCACAAATTTGAACAAAAAACGAACAACCGGCATTTCTGCCAACATACGGCCACTGCATCACCTGGTGTCTGGGGTAAACTGGACGACTTTTGTAGCTCGCCGAGAATTCCATGCCAATCCGTCATTGCATCGTTCACCTGATCGACAAGAAGCCCGATGGCAGCCCCGCCGTGCTGCATGCCCGCGACACCGCACTGGCAGCCTCCGACGCCATCGAGAACCTGCTGGCCGACCTCAATGACAGCTACAACGCCAAGCAAGGCAAGGCCTGGGGCTTTTTCCACGGTGAGTCGGGTGCCTACCCACTAAGCGGCTGGCTCAAGCAGTATCTGGATGAGGAAAAGGACTTCACCGCTTTCAGCCGCATTGCCGTAGAGCATCTGCAAAAGTTGATGGAAGAGTCCAACCTGTCCACCGGCGGCCACATCCTGTTTGCCCACTACCAGCAAGGCATGACCGAGTACCTGGCAATCGCCCTGCTGCACCACAGCGAAGGCGTGGCGGTGAACGCCGAACTCGACGTGATGCCTTCGCGCCATCTCGACCTCGGCCAATTGCACCTGGCGGCGCGCATCAACTTGTCGGAATGGAAGAACAACCAGAACTCCAAGCAGTACATCTCGTTCATCAAGGGCAAGAACGGCAAGAAGGTCTCGGACTATTTCCGCGACTTCATCGGCTGCCAGGAAGGCGTCGACGGCCCGGGAGAAACCCGCACCCTGCTCAAGGCCTTCAGCGACTTCGTCGAGAGCGAAGACCTGCCGGAAGAGTCCGCCCGCGAGAAGACCCAAACCCTGGTCGAGTACGCCACCACCCAGACCAAACTGGGCGAGCCGGTGACCCTCGAAGAGCTGTCCAGCCTGATCGACGAGGACCGGCCCAAGGCGTTCTACGACCATATCCGCAACAAGGACTATGGCCTGTCGCCGGAAATTCCCGCGGACAAGCGCACCCTCAACCAGTTCCGCCGCTTCACCGGGCGTGCCGAGGGGCTGTCGATCAGCTTCGAGGCGCATCTGTTGGGGGACAAGGTGGAGTATGACGAAGAGGCGGGGACTTTGATCATCAAGGGGCTGCCGACCACTCTGGTGGACCAGCTCAAGCGGCGCAAGGATTGATGGCCCTGGGGGCTGCTTTGCAGCCCCGGCAATCTCAAGCCAAATCCACCAGATAAGACGCCACCAACGCCTCCTTGGCCGACTTGCGCAGCCGCTTCACCAGCCGCTCCTGGCGCAATGCCTCGCCCTTGTCCGGCCATTGCTCCACATACACCAGCGCCTGCGCCGGGCTGGTCTTGAAATAGCGCGCGCCCTGCCCTTTCTGATGCGCCACAAAGCGCCGTTGCGGGTCATCACTGATACCGCAGTACAACGAGCCATTGGCAGCCCGTACCAGGTACACATACCACGGTTTGCCAACAACAGTTTCGACGACGTCACTCACCCTGGGCCTGCTGAAATGCGCGCAATCCCTTGAATGCCTGTGAGCGCACCTTGTTCTGCAGCAGTAGCGACCAACCCAGCAACACACCAGGCACACCCAGCGCCTGCCGCGACCAGCGCCACAGGTCGAAGGTGTCGTCGTGTTGGCAGATCAACCCATCGCGGATGACAAAGCGCGCCTGGATATCGTTGACCACAACACGGCCGGTCTGGCTGAACAGGTAGGTAGCTACCCAGTGCGCGCTGCCACTGCGCTCATCGGCACGGACGCTATCGAACGACAGGGTGAAATCCTCGGCACGGGTGGTGAGCATCCGCCACATATCGCCTGCATCCCGCCCACGCAGGGTGCCGAACACCGGGTCGCTGAAAACGATATCGTCGCTGTAACAGGCAATCATCGCTTCGGCGTCCAGGCGCTGGAAGGCCTGGTAGAAGCGGGTGATCAGGTCGCGGTTGGCGTCGCTCATGTGGGCTGGTCCGTCCTGGGGGTTGAAAGCAGCACGATAATCTGCCCCGTTACCTTATCCCAGTACCGGCCCTATCGCCGGCAAGCCAGCGCCCACAGGGAAACCACCATCTTCGGAACTGTGGGACTTCTGTGAGAGCTGGCTTGCCGGCGATAGGGCCGATACTGCCAACAGAAGCTTCAGACTTTTTCGCTGGTCACCTGCACATGCAATGCCCGCCCGGCACCCAGCCCGAACACAATGGCACCCACCCCAAGTACAGCAAAGATCCAGCCCAGTGCCGCCCAGCCGCCAGTCAGGTCATGCACCAACCCCACCGCAAACGGCCCCATCGACGCCAGGGTATAACCCACCCCCTGGGCCATGCTCGACAGGTTCGCCGCCACGTGGGCGTCCTTCGAGCGCAGCACGATCAAGGTCAGCGCCAGGGCGAAGGTACCGCCCTGCCCCAGCCCCAGCACCACCGCCCACCCCCACAGCCCGGACACCGGCGCATACAGGCAACCGAACAGCCCCGCCAGGGTAATCAGCATGACCAGCACGATCGCCAGGCGCTGGTCTTTGCCGCGCGTGGCCAGCCACGGCGCACTGAGCGAGCTGACCAGTTGCACGATCACCGACCCCGATAGCACCAGCCCCGCCTCGGTCGGGCTCAGGCCGCGGCCGATCAGGATCGACGGCAACCAGCCAAAGACGATGTAGGCCAGCGACGACTGCAGGCCCATGTACAAGGTTACCTGCCAGGCCAACGGGTCACGCCACAAGCCACGCACGCGATACGCCACCTTGTGCAGACCATGCCCCTGGCGAGCCTGCGGCAGCCATACCAGCATGGCCAGCAAGGCCGGCAGCACCCAGAAGCCCAGCCCCAGCGCCCAACTGCCGTCGAAATGCTGGGCCAGTGGTACGGTGGCACCCGCCGCCATGGCCGCACCCAGGCACAGCGCCATGGTGTACACACCCGTCAGCGTGCCTGCGTGCTGCGGAAAGTCGCGCTTGACGATCCCCGGCAACAGCACGCCAATAATGCCGATGCTGGCCCCCGCCATCAGGCTGCCGAGGAACACACCGGTAGCCCCAAAAGTGCTGCGCACCACGATGCCCAGCGCCAGGGTGACAAGAATGCCAAGAATCACCCGTTCACTGCCGAACCGCCTTGCCAGTACCGGCGCCAGGGGGGCGAACAGGCCCAGGCACAGCACCGGCAAGGTGGTCAGCAAACCGGCCTGCGAGGCATTCAGCCCCAGGCTTTCGGACACCAGGCCCAGCACCGGTGCCATGCTCGACAACGCCGGGCGCAGATTCAATGCCACCAGCACCAAGCCGAGCAACAGCAGCCAGGGCCGCAGCAGCACCACTGGCTGCTGCTGCACCTGCTCGTCGTCAGCTTCGGCATCAATCAGTAGCTCTTCGAGGTCCCCCTCGCTTGCCGGGGTGTTGCGGGTAATGGATTCAGCCATGGCCTACTCGGGGTCAGGATTCGATAAGGGTGCGGCTCAGGCGCTTGGCCCGTTCCGCGTCGCGTTGCTCGATGGCATCGAGGATCTGCCCATGCAGGTCGAACGTGGCCTGGCAACGCGGCACGGTCGCCATGTTGTGCTGCAGCGCGGCAGCCACCACCCCGGAAAAGTACCGGTACAGCTCGCTCAGCGCCGGGTTATGGGCGGCATCGACCAGCCGCTGGTGAAACACCAGGTCGCAGGCCACATAGGCATCGACATCCCCGTGGAAGTGCCCGGCGCTGCCGGCCAGGGCATCACGCAGCGCTTGCAGGTCGCCATCGGTGCGACGCAGCGCGGCCAGCCCGATGGCTTCGGTCTCGAGAATGTGGCGGGTTTCACGGGCCTGTTCGGCAGTGCAGCGGGACATCGCCTGCACCGCCTGCAGCGGGTCCTGGGCCGTGCGCAGGTAACTGCCGTCGCCCTGGCGAATTTCCACCAGGCCACTGAAAGCCAGCACGCGCATGGCCTCGCGTACGGTGTTACGGCTGATGCCCAATTGCAGGGCCAGCTCCGGCTCAGTCGGCAAGCGCTGGCCGACCTGCCAGTCGCCCAGCACGATGCGCTCGCGCATGCGCTCAACAGCCAGCTCGACCAGAGAACGCTTGGTCAGCTCTGTACTCATCCTACTCAACCAATCATCCGATGAATTTACCCAGCTTACTGGATACCGGGCAACGCCGTAAACCACCTGGTATTTCTGCCAGTTGTGGGCATAACGCTTTGTTGCAACGCTCGCGGGGTACTTTCAAGGATGCATTTGCATGCGACTGGCGAGCCTGCTGTTACTGCTGTTCCTGGCCCTGCTGCCGGGTTGTGAACCGGCCCATCACCCGAGCCGGCCTAAAGCCCTGATCATCGGCCTCGACGGCGTGCAGTTGGAGCAATACCTGCAACTGGGCGACGCCACCAACCTGAAACAGCGGCTGTACTATGGCAAGGCCTACGCGGGGGGCATCAATGGCAAAGCCAGCGAGCAAGCCACCTTGAGCGGCCCCGGCTGGGTCACCTTGTTGACCGGCGTGTGGAGCAACAAGCACGGTGTTGACTCGGACGCAGAGTCGCTGCGGGCAAGCACCGCGTATCCCAGCCTGTTCAAGCGGTTGCGCCTGGCCTTGCCCAATGCCTACCTCTCCAGCGTCGTCAACTGGTCGCCCATCAATACGGCATTTCTGCTGGAAGACGCCCATGGCGCCGACGTGCGCGAAAGTGGCTTGGCGGATGAACAGGTGATTGGGCGAACGCTGCAGATCCTCGGCAACACACCCGCTGACTTCACCTTCGTTCAACTGGACGAACCTGACCAGGTCGGCCATGACCAGGGTTACGGCGAGCGCTATCAGCGGGCATTGCGTAAGGCCGACAGCGAGATCGGGCGGCTACTGGACAAGGTGGACCAGCGACGTCGCATGTTCCCGCTGGAAGACTGGCTGGTGATCGTCAGCACTGACCACGGCCGAGATTACCGGGGCAAAGGCCATGGCAGCGCTTCGGAGCAGGAAAAGAGCATCTTCATCGCCAGCAACAAGCCGATGAATCAGGAGCTGACCGAACTGAGCACTCCAGCGGAAATGCCCGGGCCAAACAACCTGTACGGGCTGCCCGCGCAAACTTCGGTGGCACCCACGGTGCTGCGCCATATGGGCCTGAGGTTGCAACCGGAATGGTTACTGGACGGCACACCCTTGCTGGGGGATACCGGCGTGCGCAAGGCGCGTGCCGATGAGAACAAAGGGCGGATACGCTGGAACAGCGAGGCCAAGGGCTACCTGACGATTCTGAAGAACGGGCATGTGGTTGCCCAGGTAGCGGCCAGTGACGGGCAATGGACTGATCCCGACGGGATGGAGCAACAGAACGATTACGTGCTGGTGCTCAATGGTACACCGGCGGCGGTACGCAACAGGCCGGCTGCCAAGGCGTTTGTCATTGAAGAGAGCAGTTACTAAGCGGGACGCGCTTTTTGTAGGAGCGCCCCGGCAAGGCCGCTCCTACAAGGACCGCGTAACAGCAGTAGAGGTTGCCGTCAGTTCAACGCATCCAGCAGCGCCTGGTTCATCTCCGGCGTGCCGATGGTGATGCGCAGGAACTGGGCAATACGCGGCTGCTTGAAGTGGCGCACGATCACGCCCTGCTCACGCAGGCGTGCCGCCAACTCACCGGCATCTTGCTGCGGGTGGCGGGCGAAGATGAAGTTGGCGGCCGAAGGCAGTACTTCGAAGCCCTTGGCCTGCAGTTGCTCAACCAACACCTCGCGGCTGTCGATCACCTTGCGGCAGGTTTCCTCGAAGTACTGGCGGTCCTCGAACGCCACTGCCGCACCGACGATCGCCGCACGGTCCAGCGGGTAGGAGTTGAAACTGTTCTTGATCCGCTCCAGCGCCTCGATCAGGTCCGGGTGCCCAACAGCCAGGCCAACCCGCAAGCCAGCCAGCGAGCGCGACTTCGACAGGGTCTGGGTGACCAGCAGGTTGTCGTAGCGGTCCACCAGGCTGATGGCGGTCTCACCACCGAAATCGATGTACGCCTCATCGACTACCACCACCGAATCACGGTTGGCCTGCAGCAGCTGCTCTACCGCCTGCAGCGGCATCAGGCAGCCAGTCGGCGCGTTAGGGTTAGGGAAGATGATACCGGCATTGGGCTTGTTGTAGTCCTCGATGCGGATCTGGAACTGCTCGTCCAGCGCCACCTGCTCGAAGGCAATGCCGTACAGGCCGCAGTAAACCGGATAGAAGCTGTAGCTGATATCCGGGAACAGCAGCGGTGCATCGTGCTGGAACAGGCCGTGGAAGATGTGCGCCAGCACCTCGTCCGAGCCGTTGCCGACAAACACTTGCGCCGGGGTTACGCCGTAGTACTCGGCCACCGCCTGCTTCAGCCGGTCACCGTTCGGGTCCGGGTACAAGCGCAGGTTGTCGTTCAGCTCGCCGCGCATGGCCTCCAGCGCCTTGGGCGACGGGCCATAAGGGTTCTCGTTGGTGTTGAGCTTGACCAGGCGGGCCAGCTTGGGCTGCTCGCCGGGCACGTAAGGCACCAGGTCCTTGACGAAGGGGCTCCAGAAACGACTCATGCTCAGTTCCCCTTCTCTTGGGTGAGGATACGGTATTCAGCGCTGCGGGCGTGGGCGGTCAGCGACTCGCCACGGGCCAGGACCGAAGCAGTGTGGCCCAACTCGGACGCGCCCTGCTCGGAGCAGAAGATGATCGACGAACGCTTCTGGAAGTCATACACCCCCAGTGGCGACGAGAAACGCGCGGTGCCGGAAGTGGGCAGCACGTGGTTGGGGCCGGCGCAGTAGTCACCCAGCGCTTCGCTGGTGTGGCGGCCCATGAAGATCGCACCCGCGTGACGGATGTGCGGCAGCCAGGCCTGCGGGTCGGCCACCGACAGCTCCAGGTGCTCCGGCGCAATGCGGTTGGCCACTTCCATGGCCTGTTGCATGTCACGCACCTGGATCAGCGCGCCACGGCCATTGATCGACTTCTCGATGATCTCGGCACGCTCCATGGTCGGCAGCAGCTTGTCGATGCTGGCGGCAACGCGGTCGAGGAACGCGGCATCCGGGCTGACCAGGATGGCCTGGGCATCTTCATCGTGCTCAGCCTGCGAGAACAGGTCCATGGCGATCCAGTCCGAGTCGGTCTGGCCGTCGCACACGACGAGAATTTCCGACGGGCCGGCGATCATGTCGATGCCTACCTGGCCGAACACATGGCGCTTGGCAGTGGCAACATAGATGTTCCCCGGGCCGACGATCTTGTCCACCTGCGGCACGCTTTCGGTGCCGTAGGCCAGCGCGGCCACGGCCTGGGCGCCACCCACGGTGAACACGCGATCGACACCGGCGATGCAGGCCGCTGCCAGCACCAGCTCGTTGACCTCGCCACGCGGGGTCGGCACCACCATCACCACCTCAGCCACACCGGCAACCTTGGCCGGAATCGCGTTCATCAGCACCGACGACGGGTACGATGCCTTGCCGCCCGGTACATACAGGCCGGCACGGTCCAGCGGGGTAACCTTCTGGCCGAGCACGGTGCCATCGGCTTCGGTGTACTGCCAGGAGTCCTGCTTCTGCCGCTCGTGGTACATGCGCACACGGTTGGCGGCCTTCTCCAGGGCTTCACGCTGAGTCGGGGTGATACGGGTCAGCGCCAGCTCCAGGCGCTCGCGATTGAGGATCAGGTCGTCAATCGACTTGGCGTCAACACCGTCGAAACGCTGGGTGAATTCCACCAACGCCGCATCACCCCGCTCGCGCACGGCCTTGATGATGTCGAGCACGCGCTGGTTGACCGCGTCATCGGACACACTTTCCCAGCTCAGCAGATGATCCAGATGTCGGGCGAAATCCGGATCAGCAGCGTTGAGACGGGCAATTGCAGTGGACACGGTCATGGCGAGGGCCTCGATTATTAGCGAATGCTCAGGCGCCCTAGGCTACCAGTCCATCCGCGCGGGCACCCGAGAAAAGTGGCTATGACGCGGATAGACGGGCGCGACAGCGAAGGTCGCGCACAGGAATCAACCGCGGTGTCGAGATTCGACCGCTTGACGCAGCGTGTCGATCAGGCTTTGGATGCGGGCGTGCTGCATTTTCATGGAGGCCTTGTTGACCACCAGGCGCGAGCTGATCGTGGCGATCAGTTCCTGGGGCTCCAGGCCATTGGCACGCAGGGTGTTGCCGGTGTCGACCACGTCGATGATCTTGTCGGCGAGGTTGATCAGCGGTGCCAACTCCATCGAGCCGTAGAGCTTGATGATGTCGACCTGACGGCCTTGTTCGGCGTAGTAGCGCTTGGCTACGTTGACGAACTTGGTGGCCACGCGCAGGCGGCCCTTGGGCTCGGCTGCACCGACTGCACCAGCGGTCATCAGCTTGCACTGGGCAATCTGCAGGTCCAGCGGCTCGTACAGGCCCTGGCCGCCGTACTCCATCAACACGTCCTTGCCGGCCACACCCAGGTCGGCGGCACCATGCTCGACGTAGGTCGGCACGTCGGTGGCACGCACGATCAGCAGGCGTACGTCTTCCTGCGTGGTGGGGATGATCAGCTTGCGGCTCTTGTCCGGGTTCTCGGTCGGCACGATGCCGGCCTCGGCCAGCAACGGCAGGGTATCATCGAGAATACGGCCTTTGGAAAGCGCGATGGTCAACATTGGAACGTCGGTCCTTAAGCGGCTACTGCTGGCCGGGCTGCTATAGCCCGACCGCATTCAATTCGAATGGCACATCCTTGTGCCAGCGGGCAACTAGCCCGGTACGCGGCGGATTTTCGCGCCGAGCATCTGCAGTTTTTCTTCGATGCACTCGTAACCACGGTCGATGTGGTAGATGCGATCGATCAGGGTATCGCCTTCGGCAACCAGCGCCGACAGCACCAGGCTGGCGGAAGCACGCAGGTCGGTGGCCATTACCGGGGCACCTTTCAGCGCGTTGACGCCAGTGACGATGGCAGTGTTGCCTTCGACCTGGATCTGCGCGCCCATGCGGTGCATTTCGTAGACGTGCATGAAGCGGTTTTCGAAGATGGTCTCGATCACCGCGCCAGTGCCTTCGGCAATGGCGTTCAGCGAAATGAACTGCGCCTGCATGTCGGTCGGGAACGCCGGGTACGGGGCGGTACGCAGGTTGACGGCTTTCGGCCGCTTGCCGTGCATGTCCAGCTCGATCCAGTCTTCACCGGTGGTGATGTCGGCGCCGGCTTCCTTGAGTTTTTCCAGGACGGCTTCAAGGATTGTCGGGTCGGTGTCCTTGACCTTGACGCGGCCACCGGTCACGGCAGCGGCGACCAGGTAGGTACCGGTCTCGATACGGTCTGGCATCACGCGGTAGTTGGCCGAGTCCAGGCGCTCGACGCCATCGATGGTGATGGTGTCGGTACCGGCGCCCTGCACATTGCCGCCCATGGCGTTGATGAAGTTGGCCAGGTCGACCACTTCCGGCTCACGCGCGGCGTTCTGCAGCACGCTGCGGCCTTTGGCCAAGGCAGCGGCCATCATGATGTTCTCGGTACCGGTCACGCTGACGGTGTCGAAGAAGAAGTGCGCACCGCGCAGGCCACCTTCAGGCGCCTTGGCCTTGATGTAGCCGCCTTCTACCTCGATCTTGGCGCCCATGGCCTCGAGGCCACGGATGTGCAGGTCGACCGGGCGCGAACCAATGGCGCAACCGCCAGGCAGGGCCACTTCGGCCTCGCCGAAACGGGCGACCATCGGGCCCAGCACCAGGATCGAGGCGCGCATGGTCTTGACCAGCTCATATGGCGCAACCAGGGTCTTGATGGTACGTGGGTCGATCTCCACCGCCAGCTTTTCGTCGATCACAGGCTCGATGCCCATGCGGCCGAACAGCTCGATCATGGTGGTGATGTCGTGCAGGTGCGGCAGGTTACCCACGGTGACTGGGCCGTCGGCCAGCAGGGTTGCTGCCAGGATCGGCAGGGCTGCGTTCTTCGCGCCCGAAATGCGGATCTCGCCGTCAAGGCGAGCGCCACCAGTAATAATCAGTTTGTCCATTGGAATCTCGCCGCCAAGTTGGCTCAGGTGCGCTCAGCCCAGGCTGCGCTGCTGAAAAATTTCATGGTTACCGCATGGATGCTGCCATTGGCGATCCACGGATTCAGGTGAGCATAGATCGCCTGCTGGCGTTTGACCGGGCTCAGGCCAGCCAACTCGTCGCTGATCACGTTCAACTGGAAGTTGCAGCCTTCGCCTTCAACTTCGACCCGGGATCCCGGCAATTTCTCTTCAAGGAAGCTTTTAACTTCTACGGCCTGCATGCTCAACCTCAATCGGCGCCCGATGCGCACGGGTCGGCCATCATACAAAAAAGCCCCTCGCCTGCGAAGCCCAACAAGGACTTCGCTGACCGAGGGGCCATCATTCGTGCCTGGCCATCAGGTTGCCAGCACTTCATCGAGGTCATAGACCTCGGCAATTTCCCGCATGTCGTCGGGCATTCCGCGTACTTCGCAGGCCTTGCCGGTGGCCTGACCATCGCGAATGTACGCAAGCAACAGCGACAGGCCGACACTCGACGACTTTTCGACCGCCGAGCAATCAAGCACCAGACGTGGCTCGCGCGAACTGTCGATCAGCGCCTTGCCCTGTTTGCGCAAGGCCGGGCCGCTGCGGTAGTCCAGCACGCCTGTCAGGCGCAGCACGCCCGGCTCGGCCATGCTCACGGCGGCCTCACTCATTTGACGGTCTTCTCTGGCGAGTTGTCGGCAGCCTGCTTGGCCTTGGCCACTTCGCCGGCCCAGCCGTCGATGGTCTTGTCCAGGTCGTTGCCGTTGCGCTGCATGGCGTCGGCGAACTGGTCGCGGAACAGCTTGCCGATGTTGATGCCATTAACGATCACGTTACGCACCTTCCACTCGCCACCCAGGTTTTCCAGGGTGTACTGCACCGGGTACACGGCGCCATTGTTACCGGTGACCTTCATGCCGACGGAGGCGCGCTTGCCGTCATCGGCCTTGGCCGGGTCGACGACGATACCCTGGTTGTTGTACTCCAGCAGTGCGTTGCCATAGAACTGCATCAGGCTGCGCTTGAAGTTTTCCTGGAAGCGCTGCATTTGCTCAGGCGTTGCCTTGCGCGAGTACTTGACGGTCATGATGCTGCGGGAAATACCGTCAGCGTCCACCACCGGGCCAAGGATGCGGTTGAGCGAATCGTAGAAAGCATTGGGGTTGGACTTGTACTGTTCCTTGTTGGCCTTGAGGTCACCAAGCAACTCGTTGGTCGTACCCTGAACCACGTCGTGAGGCGTTTGCGCGGCCAAGGCCAGCAAAGGGAAAGCCGCCAGCAGGACCAGCAGGCCACGTCGCAGGATCGAAATCATGGAAACTCCTTAATTAGCCGGTTGCGCTTCTTTTGGTTCCTTGCCAACGGAGTTGAGCAGGAACTTGCCAATCAGATCTTCCAGCACCAGTGCCGACTGGGTGTCGTGGATGGTCGCGCCGTCCTTGAGCACTTCGTCTTCACCGCCCACGCTGATGCCGATGTACTTCTCGCCAAGCAAACCGGCGGTCAGGATCGAGGCGGTGGAGTCGGTCGGCAGGTTGTCCACCGACTTGTCCAGCTGCAACGTCACCCGACCGGTGTAGGAATCACGGTCCAGATCGATGGCGGTGACCTTGCCGATGGTCACACCGGCCATGGTCACTTTAGCTCTGACCGTCAAACCGGCGATATTGTCGAAGTAGGCATAAACTTTATAGGTATCGCTGCTCGGGCTGGCCGACAGCCCGCTGACACGCAGGGCCAGCAGCAGCAGCGCCAGGATCCCGGCCAGGAGGAACAGGCCGACACCGATTTCCAGGGTGCGGTTTTGCATCAGAAATCTCCAAACATCAAGGCGGTCAGAATAAAGTCCAGACCCAGCACTGCCAACGAGGCATAGACCACGGTCTTGGTGGTGGCACGGCTGATCCCTTCTGAGGTGGGCTCACAGTCGTACCCCTGGAATACGGCGATCCAGGTCGTGACGAAGGCAAACACCAGGCTCTTGATCAAGCCGTTGAGCACGTCGTCGGTGAAAGAAACACTGTTCTGCATGTTGGCCCAGAACGAGCCCTCGTAAACGCCCAGCCAGTCGACTGCCACCCACGAGCCGCCCCAGATGCCGACCACGCTGAAGATCAGCGCCAGCAACGGCAGCGAGATGAAGCCGGCCCACAGGCGTGGTGCAACGATGTACTTGAGCGGGTCGACGCCGATCATTTCCAGGCTGGACAACTGCTCGGTGGATTTCATGTTGCCGATTTCGGCGGTCAGCGCCGAACCCGCGCGGCCGGCGAACAGCAACGCCGTCACCACCGGGCCGAGCTCACGCAGCAGGGTCAGGGCGACCATCTGCCCCACCGCCTGCTCCGAACCGTACTTGGTCAGGATGCTGTAGCCCTGCAATGCCAGCACCATGCCGATGAACACCCCGGACACGACAATGATCGCCAGCGACAGCACGCCCACCGAGTACAGCTGCTTGGTCAGCAGCTGGAAGCCGCCACCGATGCCGCCGCGCCCGACAAGGGCATGGAACAGGAACAGGCAGGAGCGCCCCAGTACCGCCAGCACGTCGATCGCCGAGCGACCCAACAGGCGGACACGTTCGAGTAAGGATTTTCTGCGCATCAACGCGCCCCCAGCAGGTCGGCGCGGTAGTCAGGCGCAGGAAAGTGGAAGGGTACCGGGCCGTCCGGGTCGCCTTTCATGAACTGGCGAATCCGTGGGTTGTCCGAGCCCATCAGCTCATCGGGCGTACCCTGGCCCAGCACCTGGCCGTCACCCACCACGTAGATGTAGTCGGCGATGCTGGCGGTTTCCGCCAGGTCATGGGAGACGACGATGCTGGTGATACCCAGGGCATCGTTGAGCAGGCGGATCAGGCGCACCAGTACACCCATGGCGATCGGGTCCTGGCCGACGAACGGTTCGTCGTACATGAGGATTTGGGGGTCCAGGGCAATAGCCCGGGCCAACGCCACACGGCGCTTCATGCCACCGGACAGCTCGTCGGGCATCAGGTCGATGGCACCGCGCAGGCCCACGGCCTGCAGCTTCATCAGTACGATGTCACGGATCATTTCGTCCGATAACTGGGTGTGCACACGCAGCGGGAATGCGACGTTCTCGAACACGTCGAGGTCGGTGAACAGCGCGCCGCTCTGGAACAGCACCCCCATTTGCTTGCGGGCGTCGAACAGGTCGCTGCGCGACAACGTCGGCAGGTTCTGCCCGGCAACCCATACCTCACCGCTGGAGGGGCGCAACTGCGCCCCCATCAGGCGGAGCAACGTAGTCTTGCCGCAACCCGATGGCCCCATGATGCCGGTGACCTTGCCGCGCGGGATGCGAATGTCCACGTTGCTGAAAATGCTGCGCGAACCGCGTTTGAAGGTAACCCCCTTCAACTCGACCGCGTAGGCGCTATCCACACTCATCTAGACTCCTTGCTAGTGCAGCCTCGTCCTAATGGACGCCGGCCCCCATCAGGAAGGCACACGCACCCCTGGCAGGCCGAATAGCGGCGAACTATAGCACCGCTGACAGCGCCGCCCCAAGGCCGGACAACGAGTCGTTCAGCTTCGATTCAAGCTGGCGAGACATTCGCCACGGCAATCGAAAGCGTGAGGGTTTCTTTCATTGCGGCTATAATCGCCGCCTTTTCATCAGGCATTGCTTTTTCGACATGAGCCAATCCAGCGAGCTGATCCAATCCGCCCAACGCACCTTGCGCCTGGAGCTTGAAGCCGTAGAGGCCCTGCTGGCGCGCATCGACGACACTTTCGTCAAGGCCTGCGAACTGATCCTGGCCAGCAAAGGCCGGGTCGTCGTGGTCGGCATGGGCAAGTCCGGGCATATCGGCAACAAGATCGCCGCCACCCTGGCCAGCACCGGTACACCAGCGTTTTTCGTGCACCCCGCCGAGGCCAGCCATGGCGACATGGGCATGATCACCCGCGATGATGTCATTCTTGCCCTGTCGAACTCCGGCAGCACCGCCGAGATCGTCACGCTGCTGCCGCTGATCAAGCGCCTCGGCATCAAGCTGATCAGCCTGACCGGCAACCCGGACTCGCCCCTGGCCCAGGCCGCCGAGGTCAATCTCGACGCCCGCGTCGAGCAAGAGGCCTGCCCACTCAACCTGGCCCCTACCTCGTCCACCACGGCATCGCTGGTGCTGGGCGACGCGTTGGCCATCGCCCTGCTCGAGGCCCGCGGCTTCACAGCCGAGGACTTTGCCTTCTCGCACCCAGGTGGTGCGCTTGGCCGCCGCCTGCTGCTCAAGGTCGAGAACGTGATGCACGCTGGCGACGAGCTGCCCCAGGTCCCCCGCGGCACCTTGCTCAAGGACGCGCTGCTGGAAATGTCCAGCAAAGGCCTGGGCATGACCGTGATCGTCGAAGCCGACGGCAAACTGGCCGGGGTCTTCACCGACGGCGACCTGCGCCGTAGCCTGGACCGCAACATCGACGTGCACACCACCCTGATCGAGCAGGTAATGACGGTGCACGGCAAGACGGCCCGCGCCGATATGCTCGCCGCAGAGGCCCTGAAGATCATGGAAGACCACAAGATCGGCGCGCTGGTGGTGGTGGACCGCGAGGACCGCCCGACCGGCGCCCTGAACATGCACGACCTGCTGCGCGCCGGCGTAATGTAAAGGAGCCATGCAATGAACCAGGACCTCATGCAACGCGGCAAAGGCATCAAGCTGGCAGTATTCGACGTGGACGGCGTGCTCACCGATGGGCGCCTGTATTTCCTCGAGGACGGCAGCGAATTCAAGACCTTCAACACACTCGATGGCCAGGGCATTAAGATGCTCATGGCCTCGGGCGTGACCACCGCGATCATCAGCGGGCGCAAGACGCCGGTGGTCGAGCGCCGGGCGAAAAACCTCGGCATCCCGCACCTGTACCAGGGCCGCGAGGACAAATTGGTGGTGCTTGACGGCCTGCTCGCTGAACTGGGCCTAAGCTATGATCAAGTGGCCTACCTGGGCGACGACCTGCCCGACCTGCCGGTGATCCGCCGAGTGGCCTTGGGCATGGCGGTAGCCAACGCCGCGCCGTTCGTTCGCCAGCACGCCCATGGCGTGACCCAGGCACGCGGCGGCGAAGGCGCGGCCCGTGAATTCTGCGAACTGATCATGCAGGCCCAGGGCACCCTGGACGCTGCCAACGCCAACTACCTGTAAGGCTGCCCATGTTCAGCAAGAAAGCCCGAAACATCGTGCTGCTCGGGGCGATTGCCGCCCTGCTGGTAGCCATCGGCTACTGGAATGTCAGCCCTGAGAGCTTCCTCGACAAACCTGTGGCCCAGGTAGACGAAAGCGCCATCGACTACTACGCGATCAATGCGCATAGCGTGCAGTTCCTGCCCGACGGCAAGCTGCAGTACGAAATGACTGCCGACAAGGTCGAACACCTCAAGGCCAGCGAAATCACCCTGCTGACCACGCCGGACCTGCACATGTACCGCGGCACCGAATACCCGTGGCACGTGCAGAGCACGCGCGCCGAGGTCAACCCGGACGGCACCGAGGTCGAGTTGATCGACAAGGTACGGGTTGCTCGCACCGACGAAAAACAGCGTGAAACCATCATTACCAGTTCACGCATGACCGTGTTCCCGCAGAAGCAATATGCGCAGACCGAGCAAGCCGTTAGAATCGACGGCGCCGGTGGCACAACTACGGGCAAAGGAATGAAAGCGTATTTGAAAGAAGGCAAGATGGACTTGCTCTCTAACGTAAGAGGACAGTATGAGGCTCGTTAAAACCCTCCCCCTTTTGCTCAGCCTGAGCGCAGCACTGGGAAGCGCGAGCGCCCTCGCCCTGCCGAACGACCGTGACCAGCCAATCCGCATCCAGGCCGACAATGCCCACTTGGACGACAAGCAAGGCGTGGCCACCTACACCGGCGACGTGATCATCACCCAAGGTTCCATGATGATCAAAGGCAACACCGTGACCATCACCCGTTCCGCCGCCGGCGACATCGACGTGGTGACCTCGGTGGGCAACCTGGCCTACTTCGAGCAGCAGCAGAGCGCGGCCAAGCCAGACAAGATGAAAGGCTGGGGCGTGACCATCCAGTATCAGGCGCAGAAGGACCTGGTTATCCTCACCGACCGCGCCAAGGTCGAGAACGAAGGCAACACCACCGAAGGCGAGAAAATCGTCTACAACACCCAGACCCAGGTGGCGACCGCAGGTCGTGGTGGCAACGTGACCTCGCCGCGTCAGCGTATCGACATGGTGATCCAGCCCAAGAAGAAGGCCGAGTAAATGGCAACCCTCAAAGCCCAGCACCTGGCCAAGAGCTACAAGGGGCGGCAAGTCGTACGTGACGTCAGCCTGTCGATCGACAGCGGTCAGATCGTCGGCCTGCTTGGCCCCAACGGCGCCGGCAAGACCACCTGCTTCTACATGATTGTCGGGCTGGTGCAGGCCGAACAGGGGCGCGTGCTGATCGACAACCTCGATGTCAGCCACCAGCCCATGCACGGCCGTGCCCGCGCCGGTATCGGCTACCTGCCGCAGGAAGCCTCGATCTTCCGCAAGCTGTCGGTGGCCGACAACATCATGGCCATCCTCGAGACCCGCAAGGACCTCGACCGCGAAGGCCGGCGTAAAGAGCTGGAAAGCCTGCTGCAGGAATTCCACATCAGCCACATCCGCGACAACCTCGGCATGAGCCTGTCCGGTGGCGAACGCCGCCGTGTCGAGATTGCCCGAGCGCTGGCAACCGCACCCAAGTTCATCCTGCTGGACGAACCGTTCGCCGGTGTCGACCCAATTTCCGTGGGCGACATCAAGCAGATCATCCACCACCTCAAGGCCAAAGGCATCGGTGTACTGATCACCGACCACAACGTGCGTGAGACCCTGGATATTTGCGAAACCGCCTATATCGTCAATGATGGCCGGCTGATCGCCGAAGGAGACGCCGAGACCATCCTGGCCAACGAACTGGTCAAAGAGGTTTACCTGGGCCATGAGTTCCGGCTCTGACCCCGGTACGCGCCTGGAGTACTGGCAAATCGCCCTGAATCCGGGGTTAAAGTTGTAACGGTACTCTAGGCAAACGCTACAATTTAAGGCATAAAACTTGCTTGATCTGGCGCCCCGGCGCCCTCGTGTAGTGGATGGCGCATGCGCGCCGGCGAACAAGGTATTAAGCCCCTGCCATGAAACCATCGCTCGTCCTAAAAATGGGCCAGCAACTGACGATGACACCGCAGTTGCAACAGGCCATCCGCCTGCTCCAGCTCTCCACCCTGGACCTCCAACAGGAAATCCAGGAAGCGCTGGAGTCGAACCCGATGCTCGAACGCCAGGAAGACGGCGACGACTTCGACAACAGCGACCCGATGGCGGACAACGCCGAGAACAAGCCGGCCACCGAAGCCCAGGACAACAGCTTCCAGGAAAGCACCATCAGTGCCGACAACCTGGAAGACGGTGAGTGGAGCGAGCGCATCCCCAACGAGCTCCCGGTCGATACCGCCTGGGAAGACATCTACCAGACCAGTGCCAGCAGCCTGCCGAGCAACGATGACGACGAGTGGGACTTCACCACACGCACATCGGCCGGCGAGAGCCTGCAGAGCCACCTGCTGTGGCAGCTGAACCTGGCGCCGATGTCCGACACCGACCGCCTGATTGCCGTCACCCTGATCGACAGCATCAACGGCCAGGGCTACCTGGAAGACACCCTTGAGGAAATCTGCGAAGGGTTCGACCCAGAGCTGGATATCGAACTGGACGAGGTCGAAGCGGTACTGCACCGCATCCAGCAGTTCGAGCCAGCCGGCGTCGGCGCCCGCAACCTGGGCGAATGCCTGTTGCTGCAACTGCGCCAGTTGCCCGCCAGCACCCCGTGGATGACCGAAGCCAAGCGCCTGGTCACCGACTTCATCGACCTGCTCGGCAGCCGCGACTACAGCCAACTGATGCGGCGCATGAAAATCAAGGAAGACGAACTGCGCCAGGTCATCGAGCTGGTACAAAGCCTCAACCCGCGCCCCGGTTCGCAGATCGAGTCCAGCGAGCCCGAGTACGTCGTGCCCGACGTCATCGTGCGCAAGGACAGCGACCGCTGGTTGGTGGAACTGAACCAGGAGGCCATCCCGCGCCTGCGCGTCAACCCGCAGTACGCCGGTTTTGTGCGTCGTGCCGACACCAGCGCCGACAACACGTTCATGCGCAACCAACTGCAGGAAGCACGCTGGTTCATCAAGAGCCTGCAAAGCCGCAACGAAACCCTGATGAAGGTCGCCACGCAGATCGTCGAACACCAGCGCGGCTTCCTCGACCATGGCGACGAAGCAATGAAACCGCTGGTGCTGCATGACATCGCCGAAGCGGTGGGCATGCACGAGTCGACCATTTCGCGTGTCACCACGCAGAAATACATGCACACGCCACGCGGCATCTACGAACTGAAATACTTTTTCTCGAGCCACGTCAGCACCTCCGAAGGCGGAGAATGCTCGTCCACAGCGATCCGCGCGATCATCAAAAAACTGGTTGCAGCGGAAAATCAGAAAAAGCCATTGAGTGACAGCAAGATCGCTGGTTTACTGGAGGCACAAGGCATCCAGGTAGCCCGTCGCACCGTCGCCAAGTACCGCGAGTCCCTCGGCATCGCACCGTCGAGCGAGCGCAAGCGACTGATGTAGCCCCTGAGATGTGCCACAGCGTTTGTGGGGCAGGTGCAAGACCTGCCTCTTTATGCACGGGCAACAAAGGAGAAGCTGTATGCAAGTCAATATCAGTGGACAGCATGTAGAAGTCACCCAGCCACTGCGCGATTATGTGCTTGAAAAGCTCGCTCGCGTGGAAAGTCACTTCGACAAGATCACCAACGTGCAGGTCATCATGAAAGTCGAGAAGTTGCAGCAGAAGGTCGAGGCGACCCTGCAAATTCCCGGCGGCGAAGTGGTTGCCAACGCCGAACACGAAGACATGTATGCAGCGATCGACGCCTTGGCCGACAAGCTCGACCGCCAACTGAAAAAACACAAGGAAAAACAGCAAAGCCTGCTGCAAGGTGCAGCTGCCCGCTGATCCCCCTCATCCATGATCCGACTTGAAACCATCCTGACCCCCGGCCGTTCCCTTGTGAACGTGCCGGGCGGCAGTAAGAAGCGCGCCCTGGAAAAGGTCGCCACCGTCATCGCCGAACAAGTGCCAGAACTGGAGATGCAAGACGTCTTCGAAAAACTGGTCGCCCGGGAAAAACTCGGTTCGACCGGTTTCGGCAATGGCATCGCCATCCCGCATTGTCGGCTTGAAGGATGTTCCGCTCCAGTCAGCGCCCTGCTGCACCTGGAGGCTCCAATCGATTACGACGCCATCGATGGCGCTCCAGTAGACCTGCTGTTCGTCCTGCTGGTGCCTGAAGCCGCCACCGATGCCCATCTGGAACTGCTGCGTCAGATCGCCAGCATGCTCGATCGCAAGGAGGTCCGTGATCGCCTGCGTGCGGCCACCAGCAGTGAGGCCCTGTTCCAGGTTGTCCTGGACGTACAGAACGAGCACTGAACATGCGCCTGATCATCGTCAGCGGCCGGTCCGGCTCCGGCAAGAGCACCGCCCTCGATGTCCTGGAAGACAACGGTTACTACTGCATTGACAACCTGCCCGCCGGGCTGCTGCCGCAGCTGGCGGAAAATGCGCTGATCAATACCGAATTGCTGCAGCCCAAAGTCGCCGTGTCGATCGATGCGCGCAACTTGCCCAGCCACCTGACACGCTTCCCCGAGTTGCTTGAAGAAGCACGTGCCCGGCATATCAAGTGCGACGTGCTGTACCTGGACGCCGATGAGGACGTGCTGCTCAAGCGCTTCTCGGAAACCCGCCGGCGTCACCCGCTGACCAATGCTGATCGCTCGCTGGCAGAAGCCATCCGCGTGGAAAGCGACCTGCTGGGGCCGATTGCCGACCTGGCCGACCTGAAGATCGACACCACCAACCTCAACCTGTACCAGTTGCGTGATTCGGTCAAGCTGCGCCTGCTTAACCAGCCTGAGCCTGGTACTGCGTTCCTGGTGGAGTCGTTCGGCTTCAAGCGCGGCATGCCGGTCGACGCCGACCTGGTGTTCGATGTGCGCTGCCTGCCCAACCCTTACTGGAAGCCCGAGCTGCGTGAGCATTCCGGCCTTGATCAACCGGTGATCGACTACCTGGCCGCACAGCCGGATGTCGAGGACATGTACAACGACATCTCCAGCTACCTGCTCAAGTGGCTGCCCCGCTTTGCCGCCAGCAACCGCGCCTACGTCACCATTGCCATTGGCTGCACCGGCGGCCACCACCGTTCGGTGTACATCACTGAGCGCCTTGGTCAACAGCTGCAAAAAACCCTGAAAAACGTCCAGGTCCGCCACCGCGACCTCTAGCCCAAGGATCCACCCCACGATGCCCGCCCGTGAAATCACCATCATCAACAAGCTGGGTCTGCATGCCCGGGCGGCAGCCAAGTTCGTCGGCGTGGCCGGCCGCTTCCCCTGCACCGTCAGGGTAGGCCGTGCGCCGGACAAACTGGTAGATGGCAAGAGCATCATGGCGGTGATGATGCTGGCGGCCGGCAAAGGCACCCAGGTGCACCTGCATACCGAAGGTGAACAGGACAACGATGCCATGGACGCGCTGGTTGAGCTGATCAACAACTTCTTCGACGAAGGCGAGTAAGCCCAGCAACATCTTCTGTCAATTGTCAGGATGCAATCAGGCGTCGTTGTGTTTATACCTATATAGGTATAGATTGAGGCCATGGCATGGATGCATTCAAACGAGTCAGAACGCTGTACTGGGTAGGCAGCAGCAAGAAAGATCTTCAAGCACTTCCAGAGGATGTACAGGACATCTTCGGTTTTGCATTGCATCAGGCGCAGGAAGGTGGCAAGCACCTGCAAGCGAAGACCCTTAAGGGTTTTACAGGTGCAGGGGTGCTGGAGGTTGTGGAGGATTACAACCGCAATACTTACCGGGCCGTGTACACCGTGAGCTTTGGCTCGGCGGTTTATGTGCTGCATTGCTTTCAGAAGAAGTCCACCTCTGGCATCAAGACTGCCGGCCACGACATCGCCCTGATCAGGTCAGGCCTGAAGCTGGCGGAGGCTCACCTAAGAGGAGAAACAAATGACTGAGATCGAAGCAGGCAGCGGTAACGTTTATGCCGACCTCAACACTGCCGACGCCAACGAGATGCTGGTAAAAGCACAGCTTGCCAGCAAGATCTGCAGCATCATCAAGGCTCGTCACCTCACCCAGGTTCAGGCCGCAACAGTACTTGGGTTATCCCAACCCAAGGTATCCGAGATGATGCGCGGCAAGTTTCGCGGTATCAGTGAAACCAAGATGATCGATTGCCTGGCACGACTCGGGCGAGATGTACAAATTGTGGTCAAAGCGGCCCCCCGCTCTCGTCGCGAAGGTCGCGTGGAAGTCATCTTCACCTGATGGGCGCCTGCAAGCAGCAAGCGCGCCCCAAGCTGACTTACGACATCGCCGTATCCATCACCATCATCAGGCAGAAGCCGATACACAGCCCCAAGCTAGCCAGACGATGATGGCCGTTGCTGCGCGATTCGGGGATGATTTCCTGGGTCACTACCAGCAGCATCGCCCCCGCTGCGCAGGCCAAGCCCAGCGGCAGCAGCAACTCGGCAACATTCACCAGCCAGGCGCAGATCACCGCCGCCACCGGCTCGACCAGGCCCGAAGCCGCGCCAATCAGGAATGCCTTGAAGCGCGGCATCCCCGCCCCCGCCAGCACCAGTGCAATCACCAGCCCCTCGGGCACATCCTGCAAGGCGATGCCCATGGCCAGGCTGTCGGCGTCGGGCATGCCGCCACCGGCCGATACGCCAATGGCCATGCCTTCGGGAATGTTATGGGCAATGATGGCGATGACGAACAGCCAGATACGCGCGGCAATCACCGGCTGGTTCTCGCTGCCGACCAGCGCTTCCGGCGAGGCGCCGGAGACCTTGAGGTCGACCAGGAACAGGCACAAGGCACCGAACATCAAGCCGAAGCTGACCAAGCCACCCGCACCCCATTGGCTGAAGCCGATGGCCTGGGCCGCATCCAGACCTGGGATGATCAGCGAGAATGCGGTCGCCGCCAACATCACCCCGGCGCCGAAGCCCAGCAGCGTGTCGGCCAGCGCCACCGGCATGTTACGAATGACCAGTACCGGTACCGCGCCCAGCGCTGTTCCCAGTGCGCACAATGCGCCGCCCTCCAGGGCACGCAACATGCGCGGTTCCAGGTCCAGCCAGGCGAGGCCGCGCGCCACCAGCAACGCGGTGCCAACCAGCAACAGCAAAGTCCCAAGCGCCAGGCGAAACAGGCGCACACTGCTGACAGACATCACCTCAGAGCGCATACCGGTTCGACTCACTTCAGGGCTTCAAGATAACGGCGTTCCACTTCCGCCCAGTCAATGACGTTGTAGAAGGCGCCGATGTATTCAGGACGACGGTTCTGATACTTCAGGTAGTAGGCATGCTCCCACACGTCCAGGCCGAGGATCGGCGTGTTGCCGTGCATAAGCGGGCTGTCCTGGTTGCCGCTGCTCTCCACCACCAAGGTTTTCTGCGGCGTCACGCTGAGCCAGGCCCAGCCGCTACCGAAGCGCGTCAACGCAGCTTTGGTGAAAGCCTCCTTGAAGGCCTCGAAGCCGCCGAGTTGTGCGGTGATGGCTTGCGCCAGCTGGCCCACAGGCTCACCGCCGCCCAGCGGCGACATTACGGTCCAGAACAGGCTGTGGTTGGCGTGGCCGCCGCCATGGTTGGTCACCGCACCACGCAGGTTTTCCGGCAGTTGCCTGACCGCGCCGACCAGTTTTTCAACGGGCCATTCGGCCCACTCGGTGCCTTCGACGGCAGCGTTGAGGCCGTTGACGTAGGTCTGGTGGTGCTTGGTGTGGTGGATTTCCATGGTCTGCGTGTCGATGTGCGGCTCCAGCGCAGCGTAGGCGTAAGGCAATGCAGGCAAGGTATGAGGCATGTCAGTGAATTCCGTAGGCGTGGGTTCTAGGCGCCACATCCGGCCGGGTAGCGAGTTCGCTGGCCCCGACGCTGTGGCGGTTGAGCAGGCGCTCGGTCCGCGGGTACTGGCCGTACTCGGCGATGAAGCTCAGCAGTTCGGTGTAGGTCCGCCCACTGTGGCGCAAGGCTGCTTCACGCAGCGCCTGGGGCAGGCGCGCCTCCTGGCTGGCCTGCAGCAGCCGCTGGTGAGCGGCGCACAGGTAGTCGGCGCTTTCATGCGGCTGGTCAAGGCGCAGGTGCAGGTCGGCCAGGTTGTGGTGGGCGATGACGAAAGCGGCCACCGCTTCGTCGACGTCATGCCAGCGCTCGAACAACACCTGGGCCAGCGCCAGGGCTTGCAGGTAGTGTTCCCGGGCATCGACCAGCTCACCTTGTTCGAACAGGCGGTTGGCGGTTTCCGTGGTGCGTTTCCAGTGCTGCATGACAAGCCTCCTGAGCGGTGACGCAGAGTCAGATACCGCCGGCGGTGAGTTTTTCCGGGTCCAGCAGCGCCTCCAGCTGGTCACGCGACAGGTCGGTGTGCTCCAGCGCCACATCGATGATCGGGCGGCCCTGCTTGTAGGCGGTCTTGGCGATCTCGGCAGCCTTGAGGTAGCCAATGATCGGGTTCAGCGCGGTGACCAGGATCGGGTTGCGCGCCAAGGCTTCCTTGAGCTTGCCTTCATTGACCTTGAAGCTCGCGATGGCCTTGTCGGCCAGCAGGCGGCTGACGTTGGCCATCAGCTCGATGCTCTCGAGCAGGTTGCGGGCGATCACCGGCAGCATCACGTTCAGTTCGAAGTTGCCGGACTGGCCAGCGATGGCGATGGTGGCGTCATTGCCGATCACCTGGGCGGCGACCATGGCAGTGGCCTCCGGGATCACCGGGTTGACTTTGCCTGGCATGATCGAAGAGCCCGGCTGCAGGCCTTGCAACTCGATTTCACCCAGGCCGGCCAGCGGCCCGGAGTTCATCCAGCGCAGATCGTTGGCGATCTTCATCAGCGCCACAGCGGTGGTCTTCAACTGGCCAGACAGAGCAACGGCGGTATCCTGCGAACCGATCAGGGCGAACAGGTTCTGCCCGGGGGTGAATTCGACCTGGGTCAGGCCGCTGAGCTGGCGGGCAAAACCGGCAGCGAACTGTGGGTGGGCGTTGATGCCGGTGCCCACGGCGGTGCCACCCTGTGCCAGCGCCTGCAGGCTCGGCAGGGTAGCTTCGATATGCGCCTTGGCGCCGTTGACCTGCGCCGCCCAGCCATCCAGCACCTGGCTCATGCGCACCGGCATGGCGTCCATCAGGTGGGTACGGCCGGTCTTCACGTACTGATGCACCTGCGCCGACTTGGTCTCGATCACCTGCACCAGATGCGCCAGGGCTGGCAACAGTTGTTCGTGCAGGACCAGCGCGGCACTGACGTGAATGGTGGTGGGGATGATGTCGTTGCTGCTCTGGCCACAGTTGACGTGGTCGTTGGCATTGACCGCCTCGCCCAGTACACGGCTGGCCAAGGTGGCGATCACCTCGTTGGCGTTCATGTTCGAGCTGGTGCCGGAGCCGGTCTGGAACACATCCACCGGGAAGTGCTGGATGAAGTCTTCTGCCAGCAGTTGCTCGACGGCCTTGACGATGGCCTGGCCCTGCGCCGCAGACAATTGCTCCAGCTCGACGTTGGCCTTGGCCGCGGCAGCTTTGGCCAGCAGCAAGGCACGAATGAACTGGGCCGGCATACGCTGGCCGCTGATCGGGAAGTTGTCGACCGCGCGCTGGGTCTGGGCACCGTACAGGGCCTGGGCCGGCACCTGCAGTTCGCCCATGCTGTCACGCTCGTTACGGGTATCACTCATCATCAAATCCTTGCATCAGTTCATCGGGAGAAATCGACGGCAGCAGGCGGCAATTGGCCAACTGCAGGGCGTAGGGCTGCCAGCGCTGGTTGTGTTCCTGACGGTCGAGGTTGCGCAGGTCCAGCAGCGGGCGCCAGGCCTGGTCCAGGCACAGGCAGCGCCAATGCCAGGGCAGCATGCGGTCGCAGGCGGTATCCAGCAGCAGGCGGAAGGAGGTCAGCGCCACCGTCCATGGCGAGGTTTCGGTGCAGCACACCAGGTAGCGGCCTTCGGCCAGGTAATGCTCGATCAGGCGCGGCTCGTCGGGTTCGAGTGCGCAGCGGATGCGCCGGCTGAGCCAGCGCCAGTTTTCCAGGTAGGGCAGTTCGCGGAGGACGGGTTTCATGAACATCATCGCCGGGTTACTGGATAATGATATTCATTATTAAGTGATAACCAGAATCACTTCAAGGAAAAGCTGATGAATAAAAAAACCCGGCGCAGGGGCCGGGTATTCTGTTTGACTGAAAATTCTCTTATGCCTGCACTGGCCCTTTCGCGGGCTTGCCCGCTCCCACAGAATCACCACATGTCAGCTATTGCGCTGTACCTATGGGAGCGGGCAAGCCCGCGAAAAGGCCGGTACAGGCTAAAGATCAGCTACCTGCAACAGTCATTCGCTCGATCAGCACCGACCCTGTATGAATGTTGCTACGGGTTTCAAGATCACTGCCAATCGCCACAATCTGCTGGAACATGTCCTTCATATTGCCGGCAATGGTCACTTCCTGCACCGCGTGCTGGATCTCGCCATTCTCAACCCAGAACCCTGCCGCGCCACGGGAGTAATCCCCGGTCACCATGTTCAGGCCATGCCCCATCAGCTCGGTCACCAGCAGCCCACGGCCCATGCGGCGGATCAATGCAGCCTGGTCTTCGACACCATGGCTGACGAACAGGTTGTGCACGCCACCCGAGTTGGCGGTGCTGGGCAACCCCAGCTTGCGCCCGGAATAGGTACCCAGCAGGTACGACACCAGCTCGCCTTTGTCGACGAACGGTTTGGCGTAGGTGGCCAGGCCATCACCGTCGAACGCCGCACTGCCCAGCGCGCGCGGAATGTGCGGGCGCTCGTCGAGGGTCAGCCAGGAAGGGAACAGACGCTGGCCAATGGTGCCCTCAAGGAACGACGACTTGCGGTACAGGTTGCCGCCGGAGATGGCCGACAGGAAGCTGCCGAACAGGCCGCCGGCCAGCTCGGCCGAGAACAGCACCGGCACCTCGCACGTCGGTACCGGCCGCGCGCCAAGGCGGCTGGCGGCCCGCTGGGCAGCGCGCACGCCAATACTACGTGGGTCGGCCAACAGCTTGCCCTGGCGGTTTACGTCGTACCAGTAGTCACGCTGCATCTGCCCGTCGCCTTCGGCGATCATCACGCAGCTCAGGCTGTGCCGGGTCGAGGCGTAGCCGCCGATAAAGCCGTGGCTGTTGCCATACACCCGGCAACCCTGGTGGGTGTTGAGGGTAGTGCCGTCAGCGTTGAGGATGCGCGGGTCGGCGTCGAACGCCGCCGCCTCGCAAGCCAGGGCCATCTCGATAGCCTTCTCGGGCTCGATATCCCAGTCGTGATACAAGTCCAGGTCTGGAATTTCACGGGCCATCAGCGCCGCGTCGGCCAGGCCGGAGCATTCGTCTTCCGACGTATGCTTGGCAATCGCCAGCGCAGCGGCGACTGTTTCGCGGATCGCGTCCGGGCCACTGGCCGAGGTACTGGCCGAGCCCTTGCGCTGGCCGACATAGAGGGTGATGCCAAAGCCCTGGTCACGGTTGAACTCGACCGTCTCGACCTCGCGCTGGCGTACCGTGGTGGACAGGCCCTGCTCCAGCGACACTGCCACTTCGCAGGCACTGGCCCCTTGGCGGCGCGCCTCGGCGATGATCGCCTCGACTTGCTCCTGCAATGCTGGCAGGTCTTTCGGACCTACGCTCTGGACTGCACTCATGGTTCTCTCCACTCAAATTCTGCGTACGGCTTGGGGTCATTCTACGACCGGGCCGGACAAGCGGCCCCCGACTGGTTATCATGGCGGCGATTTCTAGCGGACTGCCACCATGGTTGATTCAAACGACGACGCCTTCGACGGCGAAAAAAGCAAAACCCAGATCAAGCGCGAACTGCATGCGCTGGTCGAACTCGGCGAGCGCCTTACCACGCTCAAGGCCGATACCCTGGCCCGCCTGCCGTTGACCGACGAGCTGCGCAAGGCCCTGGCCGAGGCCAGCAAGCACACAGCTCACGGTGCCCGCAAACGCCACATGTCGTTTGTCGGCAAGCTGATGCGCGTGCAGGACCTGGATGCCATCCATGCCTTGCTCGAGCAGATGGACAGCTCGACCCGCCAGTACAACGAGCGCTTCCACGGCCTGGAGCGTTGGCGCGACCGGTTGATCGACGGCAACGACGAAGACCTCGAACGCTTCGTCAACGAGTACCCCGACACCGACCGCCAGCAGCTGCGCTCGCTGGTGCGCCATGCCCAGCACGAGAAGGCCCGGAACAAACCGCCAGCCGCCGCGCGCAAGGTGTTCAAGTACATCCGCGACCTCGACGAGCTGCAGCGCGGCTTGCGCTGAGTCCCTAGGGGGCCGCTTTGCGGCCCCCAGGGCCATCACGCCCCCGTACCACCCACGGTAATCGCATCCAGCTTCAAGGTAGGCTGCCCCACCCCGACCGGCACAGACTGCCCGTCCTTGCCGCACGTCCCTACCCCGCTGTCCAGCGCCAGGTCGTTACCGACCATCGACACCCGGCTCATCGCCTCCGGACCATTGCCGATCAGGGTCGCGCCCTTCACCGGTGCGGTAATTTTGCCGTCTTCGATCAGGTAGGCCTCACTGGTCGAGAACACGAACTTGCCGCTGGTGATATCCACCTGGCCACCACCGAGGTTGGCGCAGTAGATACCCTTCTTAACCGAAGCGATGATTTCCTGCGGGTCACTCTCGCCGGCACGCATGTAGGTGTTGGTCATGCGCGGCATTGGCAGATGCGCGTAGGATTCGCGGCGGCCGTTGCCGGTCACCGCCATGCCCATCAGGCGCGCGTTCAGCTTGTCCTGCATGTAGCCCTTGAGCACGCCGTTTTCGATCAGCGTTGTGCATTCGGTCGGGGTGCCTTCGTCGTCCACGCTCAGCGAACCACGGCGGCCTTCGAGGGTGCCATCGTCAACGATGGTGCACAGGCTCGACGCCACTTTCTCGCCAATGCGGCCGCTGAACGCCGAACTGCCCTTGCGGTTGAAGTCACCTTCCAGGCCATGGCCAACGGCCTCGTGCAACAGCACGCCCGACCAGCCCGAACCCAGGACCACCGGCAAGGTACCCGCCGGCGCCGGGATCGCTTCGAGGTTCACCAGGGCCTGGCGCAGTGCCTCGCGGGCATAACCCATCACCCGCTCTTCGGTGAAGAAACGGTAGTCGGTACGCCCGCCACCGCCCTGCCCGCCGCGCTCGCGACGACCGTTCTGCTCGACGATGACACTGACGTTGAAGCGCACCAGCGGGCGCACGTCGGCGGCCAGGCTGCCATCAGCTGCAGCGATCAGGATGCGTTCCCAGACCCCGGCCATGCTCACGCTGACTTGCTGGATACGTGGGTCCAAGGCCCGGGTGGCGGCGTCGACGCGCTTGAGCAGTTCAACCTTTTCTGCGCGGCTGAGCACATCCAGCGGGTTGTCCGCTGGGTACAGGGCGATCACGTCCTGGCTACGGAAGGCCTGCACCGTGCCGTTCTGCCCGGCACGGGAAATTGACCGGGCAGCGCGGGCTGCCGAAGTCAGGGCTTCGAGGTTGATGGCGTTGCTGTAGGCAAAGCCGGTCTTTTCACCAGACTGGGCACGCACGCCCACGCCTTGGTCGAGGTTGAAGCTGCCCTCTTTGACGATGCCGTCTTCCAGCGCCCAGGTTTCCGATATCTGGCCCTGGAAATACAGGTCGGCGGCGTCGATGCCGGGGCCGGCCAACTCACCCAGCACGCTCTGCAGGCTGTCCAGGGTCAAGCCGCCTGGGGCCAGGAGCTGCTCACTGACGGTGGATAACATCTGGCTCATAGTCACTCCGAGGTGTGCGCAGGCCGCAATGCGCCCTGCGAGAAAAAGCGCCGGTGCGATACCACCGGCATGCGCGCCCGGATGGACGCCTGTTCTTCAATGTCTCGCTCGGCAAGCAGTACCGCTTCGCCGTGCGCCTGTTCTGCGACGATGCGCCCCCAAGGGTCGACGATCGCTGCATGGCCATGGGTTTCCCGTGGGCCTGGGTGGGTGCCGCCCTGCGCCGCAGCCAGCAGGTAGCACTGGGTTTCGATGGCCCGGGCGCGCACCAGCACCTCCCAATGTGCCGCCCCGGTCACTGCAGTAAAAGCAGCCGGTGCGGTGATCAGTTCCGCGCCGGCAGCACGCAGCGCGCTGTACAACTCGGGAAAGCGCAGGTCGTAACAAACGCTCAAGCCCAACCGCCCAACCGGCGTATCAGCCACCACCACCTGGGCGCCATGGGCGTAGTCATCCGACTCACGGTAACGCCCGCGGTTGTCGGCAACGTCCACGTCGAACAGGTGCAGCTTGTCATAGCGTGCTGCCACCTCGCCGTGCTCATCGATCAGCAGCGAGCAGGCATGGGCCTTGGCCTCGGGCTGGCCGACCGGTGGCAAGGGCAAGGTACCGGCGACAATCCATAACTTGAGGTCGCGGGCGGTGCGTTTCAACCAGGGCAGGATCGGCCCTTCGCCCAAGGCTTCGGCACGGCCGATGGCGGCGGCGTCCTTGCGGCCCATGGCGGCGAAGTTTTCCGGCAGCACCGCCAGCCGTGCGCCGCCCAAAGCGGCCTGCTGCAACAGGGCACCGGCACGCTGCAGGTTGGCCAGTACATTGTCCTGGCTGACCATCTGGATTACCGCTGCCTTCATGGGCACTCCTAGCGGGATTTCTCGAAAGGTTTCACAAATGTGATTCTAGGCTCTTTCACCGGGCCTTCGACACGGTAGTGAACACTGGCAAAGCGCGACACACGGTCACCGATCAGCCGATCGACCAGGAACAGCGCCCCGCCTACGGCCGGCGCGCCGACGATCAGCGCCGCCAAAGGCAGGTTGTTGGTCACCGGCAGGGTCACCTGCAGGTTGGCATCGACACGGTCACGGACCAGGTCCAGCGTGCCGTCCAGTTCGAAGTTGCTCGACGGGCCGGTCACGCTGATCGGCTCGCGGGTCACGTAGACCCCGCTGCTCGCCACCAGCAGGCCCTTGACCCGGTCATAGGCCAGGCCCTTGTCAAACAGGTCGGAGAAGTCCAGGCGCAGGCGCCGGCCAATCGAGTTGAAGTTGAGCAGGCCAAACACCCGCAACGCCTGGGCGCTGCCCTCTACCTCGACGAACTGGCCGGTGCGCAGCGCCGCATCCATGCTGCCGGAGAAGCGTTTGAGGCTCACCGAAGCCGGCGAGCCCGGCCAGCGGCCATCTACATCCAGGCGGAAGTCACGGCTGGTAACGGTCGGGGCAAAGCCCCAGGCCTTGAGCACATCCGCCAGGTTCTTGCCGTCCAGGCGCCCTTTGTACCAACTGCTGGTGCTGCCAGGCTCGCCTTCCCAGCCGCCGCCGCCGTCAATGCGCAGGCCTTTGAAATCGAGGTCGATATCACTGGCGGTAACGCCACGCGCGGTCGGCCGCAACTTGATCGACGCGCTGCCGAACAGGTCATCACCACGGTAGAGCTTGTCGATGCTCAGGTCGAGCGCTGGCACTTTGCGTGGGTCGAACGAAGCCAGCGGGTCCGGGCCCTCCTTGGCTTGCTCCTCGGCCTGCTTTTCAGCTGGGCTGGCAGCGGGCAGGCGAAGGGTTTGCATGCGTACGACCATGGGTGCGCCCTTGGCATCCGGCACCCGGGCATTGCCGATGACCTCCTTGCTGTCGAGGCGCAAGTCCCACGCCGCGCCGCCACGGGCCAGGCGGACCACGGCCTGGTTCAAGTCCATGCCAAAGGCTTTCAGCTGGCCGATACTCAGGTCCACGCTCTGCAGGTTCTGCCGCGCACTACCGCCCGGGTCGTTGCCGGCAAGGCGTGTCGCCTGGTCTTGCCAGGATGCCAGGTCCAGCGCCTGCAGGCGCCCGCGCACACGCAGGCCCTGCCCGGCAGGTAGCTGAGCGTCACCTGCGCCAAGCAGCAACTCACCACGGCCCTGGTTCAGCTTGTCAGCCGGCGCAGCGTAGGCAAAGCGGGCAACGTCGTTATACGCGGCATCGAAACGCCGTTCCGGGCCCTGCAGGTTCATGCTGAAACGGCTGTCGCGGGTATCTGCTGCGGCTTTGCCGAACGGTGCCGGCAGGTCGATGGCCAGGCCCTTGAGGCTGGAGTTAACGCTCAGGCGGTTATCCCGACTACCCAGGCTGACCTGCAACTGGTACGGCATGTCACCGGACACCGGCAAGGCTTGCTTGAACTGCAGCCAGTCGGTCAGCGCCTTGAGCGACACCTGGCCATTGGCGTTGATACGTGTCTGCATCTGCCCGGGCTGGCCTTCGGCGGTGATTTGCGCCGTCACTGGCTTGCCAAAGGCCTGCAGGCTGATGCCCTTGCCACTCAGCCCTTTGTCGAAATCGAAGCTGAAGTCACCCTTCAGGCGGCTCAGCTCCAGGCTCGGCGGGGCAACCTTCAAGCGCGCATCGTGGGTGGCGAAGTCCACCTGCACTTTCGGCCGCTGCCCGTGGGCCAGCGGAATGTCGAGCTTGACCTTGCCCTTCAGCGGCCCCTCGCCTTCCCAGCCGGCAAAGATTTCGCCCGTGCCGATCGGCGCTTCCTTGAGGATCTTCAGGCCATCGCCAAGGCTGCCGTCGAAGTCGCCATCGAGGTACAGGTGGCTGTGTTGGCCCTCGTCGACATGCGGGATATCGACAGCAACATTACTGACCTTGGTGTCGAGCAATACACCACGCTGGGCCTTGATGCGCACGCCGCTGTCCTCGATCAGCACATCACCATCCACGTGCTGCACCTGCGGCCAGCCAGGCTGGAAGTCCAGGGCGGCGTCACGCACCTTGAAGAACAGGCTGATGCTGCGGGCTTCCGGCGCAGCGCCGTGGTTCAGCGAGCCCTGGTACTGGAAGTAACCTTCGTCCACCGAGCCTTTGACAATGGCGCTGCGCAGCCATTCGTCGAGGCCCGGGCTGAGCACCTCGGGCAGGTACTTGGCAGTGTAGCGGCCATCGCCTTCGGTCAGGCCGACGCGCAGGTCCATGTAGTCCTCGCGGCCCTCCTCGAACAACAGGCGAATGAGGAAGTCACCGGCAATCTTGCCCTCCTCGCCCAACACCTTGAGGTAAGGCGCGATCAGGGTGAAACCGTCCTTGTCCAATGCCCAGGTCAGGCGCGCATTGGCCTTCTGGTAGTGCCAGGGTTTGGCAAAGATCGGGTACAGATGCAGCATGAACGCGTCGGTATCCAGGCGCAGTTCGCCGTGGCCCAGGTCTCCGCTGATGCTGCCACTGACGTTACCGGCAGCCGGAGCATTGTGATAAGCATCGAAGCCGACCTTCTCCAGGTTGGCTTCGAACTGCAGGCGTTGGTCTCCCTCGGCCTTGGGGCGGGCCACCAGGCGCACATTGCGCAACGCACCGGTCACCTTCAGGCCATCGACCACGGCCATGACATTCTCAGGTAGTGGTGCCAGGGCATCGATCAGCGGGGTCAACGGCGTAAGGTTGAGGCGGTCGGCCTGCACCTGCCAGCTTTCATCAGCTGCGCTCTCACCTGGGCGCTGCTGCAACTGCAGGCGCGACTCCCAGCGAGTCTTGCCGATGTCCATGGCCAGGGAGTCGACCACCACATCAAAGCCTTGCTCCTGACGCTGGAACCAGGCGCCAAGGGCCAGGTTGTTCAGCTTGGCTGCCTTGCGCCCGGCATAGGCACCCTGCAGCTCAGGTGCATTGAGCCGCACCACGGCCTGCTGCAACTGCCCCTCGCCCCAGTTGACCCAGAATTCGCCGCCCGCCCGCAGGGCGTCGGCATGCCACTGCCCCAGCAGGCTGGGTGGCAACCAGTGCGACCAGTCACTTTGTGGCAAGCTCAGGTAGGCTTCGACCTGGCCATCGCGCCAGGCCTTGGCCGACGCACGGCTGCGCAGGTTAAGCGCCAGGGGCTGACCATCGGGCAGGGTCGCTCGCAGGTCCACGGCCTGGCGCGAAGCCCCGGCCTGCAGGCCCGCGCTGACATAGGTCAGGGTCAGCGGGTCGCGTTGCCAAGGGTGCAGGGTGACCTGGCTATCAAACACGTCAACACGGCCCAGCTGGCGCAGGCGCTGTAGCAGCTCGGCGGGGTCAAGCGGTGCATCCCCCTTGCTCGGCAGGCCTTCGAGGTGCCACGCACCCTGCTCGTTTTCGCGCAGGATCAGTTGCAGGCCGCCCAGCTGAATGCGCGCCAGGCGCACTTCGCGGGCGGTAAGGCTGGCCCAGACATCGGGGACAACTTTGACGTCATCCAGGCGCAGGGCCGTGGCGCCCTCGCCCAATTGCAGGTCGCGCACCCGCAGCACCGGCGCCAGGCCGCTCCAGCGCCCTTCCAGGGCACCGACATGCACGGGCAGGCCCAACACCTGCTCGGCCTTGCTTTCCAGATCGGCGCGGTACTCGGCCACCAGTGGCACCAGTTCGCGGCCCAGGCTGACATACAGCGCCACCAATACCGCCAGCAGGGCGCATATACCCAGCCCCCAGCGGGTCATGGCGACAAGAACGCGGGTCAGACGTCCCATGGCCATGGCCCTCCAAGTCGTCTATCCATGATGGCCCGTAGCGCAGGTTTTGCCAGCCCGACCCTGCAGCGGCGTGTTTCAGAAGGCCTCAGAGCAGCACCACGTCGTATTGTTCCTGCGAATACATCGACTCGACCTGGAAGCGAATGGTTCGACCGATGAACGTCTCCAGCTCCGCCACGTTGCCTGACTCTTCATCCAGCAGGCGGTCAACTACCTTCTGGTTGGCCAGCACACGGTAGCCTTCGGCCTGGTAGGCCCTGGCCTCACGCAGGATCTCGCGGAAAATCTCGTAACAGATGGTCTCGGGAGTTTTCAGCTTGCCACGGCCCTGGCAGGCCAGGCACGGCTCACACAGCACCTGCTCCAGGCTTTCACGCGTACGCTTGCGGGTCATCTGCACCAGGCCCAGTTCGGTGATGCCGATGATATTGGTCTTGGCGTGATCACGCTCCAGCTGCTTTTCCAGGGTGCGCAGCACCTGGCGCTGGTGCTCTTCATCTTCCATGTCGATGAAGTCGATGATGATGATGCCGCCGATGTTGCGCAGGCGCAGTTGCCGAGCGATGGCGGTAGCGGCCTCGAGGTTGGTCTTGAAAATGGTCTCTTCTAGGTTGCGATGGCCGACAAAAGCCCCGGTATTGACGTCGATGGTGGTCATCGCTTCGGCCGGGTCGACCACCAGGTAGCCACCGGACTTCAGCGGTACCTTGCGCTCCAGGGCGCGCTGGATCTCGTCTTCGACGCCATACAGGTCGAAAATTGGTCGTTCGCCAGGGTAGTGCTCAAGGCGGTCGGCAATTTCCGGCATCAGTTCGCCGACGAACTGCGTGGTCTTCTGGAAGGTTTCCCGCGAGTCGATGCGAATCTTCTCGATCTTCGGGTTGACCAGGTCGCGCAGGGTACGCAGGGCCAGGCCCAGGTCTTCGTAGATGACCGTGGGCGCACCGCAGGTCTTGATCTGGGTACCAATCTGCTCCCACAGACGGCGCAGATAGCGGATGTCCTGCAGAATCTCCTCTGCGCGTGCGCCTTCGGCAGCGGTGCGCAGGATGAAACCGCCAGCATCCTTGATGTTCTCGCTTTCCATGCAGTCGCTGACCACCTGCTTGAGGCGCTCGCGCTCGGCTTCGTCCTCGATCTTCAGCGAAATACCGACATGGCTGCTACGCGGCATGTACACCAGGTAGCGCGAGGGGATCGACAGTTGGGTGGTCAGGCGCGCGCCCTTGGTGCCGATCGGGTCCTTGGTCACCTGCACCACCAAGGCCTGGCCTTCGTGCACCAGTGCAGTGATGTTCTCTACCGCAGAGCCTTCACGCTGGGAAATTTCCGAAGCATGGATGAACGCGGCACGTTCCAGGCCGATGTCGACAAAGGCCGCCTGCATGCCCGGCAGCACGCGAACCACCTTGCCCTTGTAGATATTGCCGACGATGCCCCGGCGCTGAGTGCGCTCGACGTGCACTTCCTGCAGCACCCCGTTTTCCACCACCGCCACGCGTGACTCCATCGGGGTGATGTTGATCAGGATCTCTTCACTCATGGCAGGCTCTCGTCAAAGGTCTTGGATAATGATGGATGGCGTATGCAATGCTGGCTAGCGCGGGTTTGTTACCTCTGGCGCATGCGCAGGCGATTGCCAGCAGGCGATGCCGAATTGGCCGAGCAGCTCGGCCGTTTCACTGAGGGGTAAGCCGACCACCGCCGAGTAGCTGCCGGAAAGGCCAGTGACAAACACCGCGCCCAGGCCCTGGATGGCGTAGCCGCCGGCCTTGTCAGCCGGCTCGCCGCTGGCCCAGTAGCGTTGAGCCTCATCGGCGCTGATCGCCCGGAAGCGCACCTTGCTGGTGACACACAGGCTGTGCACATGCTGGCCATCATTGAGGGCGACAGCAGTCAGTACCTGATGCTCGCGGCCTGACAGGTCGGCCAGCATGGCCAGGGCATCTTCGCGGTTTTCCGGTTTGCCGAGAATACGACCATCGAGCACCACGGCGGTGTCTGCGCCCAGCACAACAGCGGGCCCTTCGACACTGGCCAGGCCGGCGGCAGCCTTGGCCCGGGCCAGGCGTTCGACGTAGGCCGGGGCGCTTTCGTTGGGCAGCGGGGTTTCATCGATGGGGGCGCTGACGACGCTGAACGGCACGCCGATCTGGGTCAGCAGTTCACGACGACGGGGCGAGCCGGAGGCCAGGTATAGCGGGTTCATGCAGACATCTCCCTGTCAGTTGCGGCATTGCCGTCAGTTGATACGCAAGCGTCGGCGCAGGTCGCGCAGGGCAAAGCTGATCCATGGCCAGAGCAAGGCACTGATCACCGCCGACCAGACCAGCGCCAGGGTGGGCAGGCGGTTGCCGGTGAGTGCGCTAAGCCACAGCTGGATCAGCTGGGCGATGCCGAAGATCACCAGAATCACCAGGCTTTGCTGCCACATGGGGAACATGCGCAGGCGCTGCTGCAGGGATAGCACCAGGAAGGTGATGAGGGTGAGGATCAATGCGTTCTGCCCCAGCAGGGTGCCATACAGCACGTCCTCGGCCAGGCCCAGCACGAACGCCGTGGTCATGCCGACTTTGTTCGGCACGGCAAGGGTCCAGAACGACACCAGCAAGGCCAGCCACATGGGCCGGAACACTTCCATGAACTGTGGCATGGGCGTGACGCTGAGCAGCAGGCCGATGGCGAAAGTCAGCCAGATGACCCAGCCGTTGTTGCGGCGTGATGCAGCCATCATTGCCTCCGGGGGTGAGCGGGTGCGGCAGGCGCCGCGGCCGGCACGACAGGTGCTGCCGCAGGCTGCGCTACCGGTGCTGCCGGGGCCGCTGGTGTAGCCGGCGCAGCGGGTGTGCTAACAGCCGGTGCGCCCTGCTCGCCGGTAGTGGCCGGCAGGCCAGAGGCCGAGGTGCCCTTGCGGTCGGCCTCTTCCTGGGCAATGGCGGCATCGGTGGCGCGCTGCTCCGGGGTACGTCGGTCGCTGAACACCAGTAGCATGTAGCGGCTGCGGTTGAGCGCGGCGGTGGGGATGGCGCGAACGATTGCGAACGGTTGCCCGGAATCGTGGATCACTTCGTTGACCGTGGCCACCGGGTAGCCGGCCGGGAAACGCTGGCCCATGCCGGAACTGACCAACAGGTCGCCTTCCTTGATGTCGGCGGTATCGGCCACATGGCGCAGCTCCAGACGCTCCGGGTTGCCAGTGCCGCTGGCGATGGCGCGCAGGCCGTTACGGTTGACCTGCACCGGAATGCTGTGTGTGGTGTCAGTCAGCAGCAGCACCCGCGAGGTGTAGGGCATCAACTCGACCACCTGGCCCATCAGGCCGCGGGCATCGAGTACCGGCTGGCCGAGGAACACACCGTCACGCTCGCCCTTGTTGATCAGGATGCGGTGGGTGAACGGGTTGGGGTCGACACCGATCAGCTCGGCCACTTCAACCTTTTCGTTGACCAGCGCCGAGGAGTTGAGCAACTCGCGCAGGCGCACGTTCTGCTCGGTCAGGGCCGCCAGCTTTTGCAGGCGCCCTTGCAGCAGCAGGGCTTCGGTCTTGAGCTTTTCGTTTTCGGCAATCAGTTCAGTGCGGCTGCCGAACTGGCCGGCCACACCTTGCCACGCACGCTGCGGCAGGTCGGTGATCCAGTAAGATTCCATGAGCACCAGGCCCATCTGGCTGCGCACCGGCTTGAGCACGTCGAAGCGCGCGTCGACAACCATCAACGCGACCGACATCACCACCAGAACGAGCAGGCGAACGCCCAGCGAAGGGCCCTTGGAGAAAAGCGGTTTAATGGGCCGTTCCTCGTGGACGACTCAGGAGGTCATTGGACATGGGACAACGCACCAGCCTGGTTGCGGGTTGACGGATACAGCGCCACAAACAGGCGCCAGCCCAGCGCATACAGGTAGCACTGTGCGTACTACCTGTAAACCGGGCGCTCGTGAACAGCGAGCGGAATCACTCGCTGGAGAGCAGGTCCATCGCGTGCTTGTCCATCATCTCCAAAGCGCGACCGCCGCCACGGGCGACACAGGTCAGCGGGTCTTCGGCGACGATTACCGGCAGGCCGGTTTCCTGGGCCAGCAGCTTGTCGAGGTCACGCAGCAGCGCGCCACCGCCGGTCAGCACCAGGCCGCGCTCGGCGATGTCCGAAGCCAGCTCTGGCGGCGATTGCTCCAGCGCGCTTTTGACCGCCTGAACGATGGTGGCCAGGGATTCCTGCAGCGCTTCGAGCACTTCGTTGGAATTCAGGGTGAAGGCACGCGGTACGCCTTCGGCCAGGTTGCGGCCACGCACGTCGACTTCGCGTACTTCGCCGCCCGGGTAGGCAGTACCGATTTCCTGCTTGATGCGCTCGGCGGTGGATTCGCCGATCAGGCTGCCGTAGTTGCGGCGCACGTAGGTGACGATGGCTTCATCGAAGCGGTCGCCGCCAACGCGGACGGATTCGGCATAGACCACGCCGTTCAGGGAGATGAGTGCGATTTCAGTGGTACCACCACCGATATCGACGACCATCGAACCACGGGCTTCTTCGACCGGCAGGCCGGCACCAATGGCAGCGGCCATCGGTTCTTCGATCAGGAACACTTCACGGGCACCGGCACCCAGGGCCGACTCGCGAATGGCGCGGCGCTCTACCTGGGTCGACTTGCACGGCACGCAGATCAGCACACGCGGGCTTGGCTGCAGGAAGCTGTTCTCGTGAACTTTGTTGATAAAATATTGCAACATTTTTTCGCAGACGCTGAAGTCGGCGATGACGCCGTCCTTCATCGGACGAATGGCTGCAATGTTGCCAGGCGTACGGCCCAGCATGCGTTTGGCTTCGGTACCGACGGCGACGACGCTTTTCTGATTGCCATGGGTACGGATGGCAACAACCGAGGGCTCATTCAGGACGATACCGCGCTCACGCACGTAAATAAGGGTGTTGGCAGTACCCAGGTCGATGGAGAGATCGCTGGAAAACATGCCACGCAGTTTCTTGAACATGGGAAAGTGACCCTGGGGAAAGCGTGGGTAAAAAAGTGCGGCAAACTCTAACAATGGCAGGGATTTTGGGCAAGGAGCCAATATGTTAAATTGGCTGTTTTTCCGAGCACGCCAGCAGAATTTCGCGGCCGTTAGACCGCCAGAAAGCTGACATGTTCCTCACTGCGGACCCAAATTCCGTTCTTTGTTTCCCTTGGAGATCCCCATGGCGCTTGAACGCTGCGACGTGGAAAAGATCGCTCATCTGGCCCGCCTGGGCCTGAATGATGGCGAACTGCCACGCATTACTGATGCCCTGAACAGCATTCTCGGCCTGGTCGACCAGATGCAAGCGGTCGACACCACTGGCATCGAGCCCCTGGCCCACCCGCTGGAGGCCAGCCAGCGCCTGCGCCCCGACCAGGTCACCGAAAGCAACCAGCGCGACGCCTACCAGGCCATCGCGCCGTCGACCGAAAGCGGTCTGTACCTGGTTCCCAAAGTCATCGAGTAAGGGATAGAACCTGCCATGCATCAATTGACCCTGGCCGAGATCGCCCGCGGACTCGCCGACAAGTCGTTTTCCTCCGAAGAGCTGACCGGCGCCCTGCTGGCGCGCATCAAGCAGCTCGACCCGCAAATCAACAGCTTCATCAGCGTCACCGAAGACCTGGCCCTGGGCCAGGCGCGTGCCGCCGACGCCCGTCGCGCCGCTGGCGAAACCGGCGCGCTGCTGGGTGCGCCGATCGCCCACAAGGACCTGTTCTGCACCAACGGCGTACGCACCAGCTGCGGCTCGAAGATGCTCGACAACTTCAAGGCACCCTATGATGCCACCGTGGTCGCCAAGCTGGCCGCAGCCGGCATGGTCACCCTGGGCAAGACCAACATGGACGAATTCGCCATGGGTTCGGCCAACGAATCCAGCCACTACGGCGCGGTGAAGAACCCCTGGAACCTCGAGCACGTCCCGGGCGGCTCGTCGGGCGGTTCGGCTGCCGCAGTGGCCGCGCGCCTGTTGCCGGCCACCACCGGCACCGACACCGGTGGCTCGATCCGCCAGCCGGCGGCACTGACCAACCTCACCGGCCTGAAACCGACGTACGGTCGTGTTTCGCGCTGGGGCATGATCGCCTACGCCTCCAGCCTCGACCAGGGCGGCCCGCTGGCCCGCACCGCCGAGGACTGCGCCCTGCTGCTGCAAGGCATGGCCGGTTTCGACGCCAAGGACTCCACCAGCATCGAAGAGCCGGTGCCGGACTACAGCGCCAACCTCAATGCCTCGCTGCAGGGCCTGCGCATCGGCCTGCCGAAAGAGTACTTCGGTGCCGGCCTCGACCCACGCATCGCCGAGCTGGTCCAGGCCAGCGTCAAGGAGCTGGAAAAGCTTGGCGCCGTGGTCAAGGAAATCAGCCTGCCGAACATGCAGCACGCCATTCCGGCCTACTACGTGATCGCCCCGGCTGAAGCCTCCTCCAACCTGTCGCGTTTCGACGGCGTGCGCTTCGGCTACCGCTGCAAAGAGCCGAAAGACCTCACCGACCTGTACAAGCGTTCCCGCGGCGAAGGCTTCGGCGTTGAAGTGCAGCGCCGCATCATGGTCGGCACCTACGCCCTGTCGGCCGGCTACTACGACGCCTACTATGTGAAGGCGCAGCAGATCCGCCGCCTGATCAAGAACGACTTCATGGCCGCCTTCAACGACGTCGACCTGATCCTTGGCCCAACCACGCCGAACCCGGCCTGGAAGCTCGGCGCCAAGAGCAGCGACCCGGTCGCCGCCTACCTGGAAGACGTCTATACCATCACCGCCAACCTGGCGGGCCTGCCGGGCCTGTCGATGCCAGCGGGCTTCGTCGATGGCCTGCCGGTCGGTGTGCAACTGCTGGCGCCATACTTCCAGGAAGGCCGCCTGCTCAACGTCGCGCACCGCTACCAGCAAGTGACCGACTGGCACACCCGCGCCCCCAACGGCTTCTGAGGAACTCACACATGCAATGGGAAGTTGTGATCGGGCTGGAAATCCACACTCAGCTCGCCACCCAGTCGAAGATCTTCTCCGGCAGCGCCACCACCTTTGGCTCCGAGCCGAACACCCAGGCCAGCCTGGTTGACCTGGGCATGCCCGGCGTACTGCCGGTGCTGAACCAGGAAGCCGTGCGCATGGCGTGCATGTTCGGCCTGGCCATCGATGCCGAGATCGGCAAGCGCAACGTGTTCGCGCGCAAGAACTACTTCTACCCGGACCTGCCCAAGGGCTACCAGATCAGCCAGATGGACCTGCCGATCGTCGGCAAAGGCCACCTGGACATCGCCCTGGAAGACGGCACCATCAAGCGTATCGGGGTAACCCGCGCGCACCTGGAAGAAGACGCCGGCAAAAGCCTGCACGAAGACTTCAGCGGCTCCACCGGCATCGACCTGAACCGTGCCGGCACTCCGCTGCTGGAAATCGTCTCCGAGCCTGACATGCGCAGCGCCAAAGAGGCGGTGGCCTACGTCAAGGCGATCCACGCACTGGTGCGTTACCTGGGCATCTGCGACGGCAACATGGCCGAAGGCTCGCTGCGTTGCGACTGCAACGTGTCGATCCGCCCGAAAGGCCAGGCCGAGTTCGGCACCCGCTGCGAGATCAAGAACGTCAACTCGTTCCGCTTCATCGAGCGTGCGATCAACAGCGAAATCCAGCGCCAGATCGACCTGATCGAAGACGGCGGCAAGGTGGTGCAGGAAACCCGCCTGTACGACCCGAACAAGGACGAAACCCGCTCCATGCGTAGCAAGGAGGAAGCCAACGACTACCGTTACTTCCCCGACCCAGACCTGCTGCCAGTGGTGATCGAGGACAGCTTCCTCGAAACCGTGCGCGCCGGCCTGCCGGAGCTGCCACCGCAAAAGGTCGAACGCTTCCAGAGCCAGTATGGCCTGTCGGCCTACGACGCCAACGTACTGGCTTCCAGCCGCGAACAGGCCGACTACTTCGAAGAAGTGGTGAAGATCGGTGGTGACGCCAAGCTGGCCGCCAACTGGGTCATGGTCGAACTGGGCAGCCTGCTGAACAAGCTGGGCGTCGAGATCGACCAGGCACCGGTCAGCGCCGCGCAACTGGGTGGCATGCTGCTGCGCATTCGCGACAACACCATCAGCGGCAAGATCGCCAAGACCGTGTTCGAGGCCATGGCTGCCGGTGAAGGCGATGCCGACAGCATCATCGAGAGCAAAGGCCTGAAGCAGGTCACCGACACCGGTGCGATCGACAAGATGCTCGACGAAATGCTGGCCGCCAACGCCGAGCAGGTCGAACAATACCGCGCGGCCGACGAAGCCAAGCGCGGCAAGATGTTCGGCTTCTTCGTCGGCCAGGCGATGAAAGCTTCCAAAGGTAAGGCCAACCCTGGGCAAGTGAACCAATTGCTCAAGGCCAAGCTCGAAGGGTGATTGTTTTACCCCTGTAGTCCTGCGAGGGCTTCGCCCTCGTTCGCGGGCATGCCCGCTCCCACAGGTACAGCGCTGTACCTGTAGGAGCGGCTTTAGCCGCGAATGGCCACACTGGAGAGCACCTGACTTGCTAAAACGATCTCTCGGCACCCTCGCCCTGTTTTCCTTCCTGGCCGGCTGCGCCAGCCACGACATCGACCCGCGCGGCTACGACCAGACGGGCACCGCTTCCTATTACGGCTCACGCCACCACGGCAAACGCACCGCCAGCGGCGAACCGTTCAACCAGCACGGCCTTACCGCCGCCCACCGCAGCCTGCCCTTCGGCACCCGCGTGCTGGTCACCAACACGGCCAACCAACGCAGCGTCGTGGTCCGTATCAACGACCGTGGCCCACACACCCGCGGCCGCCTGATCGACCTGTCACGCGCCGCCGCAGAAAAAATCGGCATGCTCCGTAGCGGAACAGCGCGCGTGCGAGTACAAGGGCTTAGCGACTGACGCGACAGGAGTCCGACCATTTTCGACCTGGCCACCCTTCCCACCTTTAGCCTGCTGCAACTGGGCATCGCCCTGCTGTTGCTGGTCGGCGGCGCCGAACTGCTGGTGCGCGCAGCCTTGCGCCTGGCGCAGCGCCTTCATGTTCGCCCGCTGATCATCGGCCTGAGCCTGGTGGCCTTCGGCAGCACCGCGCCACAACTGACCGTAAGCCTGCAGGCCGCCTACCAGGGCGCGCCGGACGTGGCGGTAGGCAGCGTGATCGGTAGCAACATCTTCAACGTACTGGTCATTCTCGGCCTGGCCGCACTGATAATCCCGCTGCGGGTGTCACGGCAACTGGTGCGCCTGGACATACCGCTGATGATCGTCGCCAGCGGGCTGGTTTATGCACTGTCCGCCAACGGCCATCTGGGTCGAGTCGAAGGGGGCCTGCTGTTGCTGGGCCTTGCTGCTTACCTGGCAATGCTCTGGCACCAGTCCCGCCACTACGCACGTACCTACCCTGCCCCGGATGCTGCCAGGGCCAGTGGTGGGCGTTTCTGGTCGGGCACGTTGCTGCAGGTGGTGCTCGGCCTTGGCCTACTGAGCCTGGCGGGCCATTTGCTGCTGGAAGCCGCCATCGAAGTGGCCACCGACCTGGGCTTGTCCGAACGCATCATCGGCCTTACGGTCGTTGCCATCTGCACCTCGCTGCCGGAACTGGCCGCCGCCTTGATCGCCGCCCTGCGTGGCGAACGGGAAATCGCCGTGGGCACGGTGATCGGCAGCAACCTGTTCAACCTGCTGGCCGTGCTCGGCCTGACTGCACTGGTTACCCCCGAGCCGCTGTCGATATCACCCAATGCACTGTCTTTCGACCTGCCAGTGATGCTCGGCGTTGCCGTTCTGAGCCTGCCGGTGTTCTATTCCGGGTACCGCATCACCCGCGCCGAGGGCCTGGTATTCCTTTGCCTGTACCTTGCCTACGGCCTGCATGTGGCAGCCTTTACCATGGGCCTGCCACTCGCCGGCCGCCTGGAACAATTGATGCTGTTCTATGTGCTGCCGGTACTCGCAGCGGTGTTGTTGTACACCACCGTGCGCGCCTGGCGCCGCCAACATTAAGGAAACCGACATGGCTGATAACAACAAGACCGGCGAACAGATTCGCCGCCAGGTAATGGGCGATGCGTTCGTCGACCGTGCGCTGGGTAATGCCACCGACTTTACCCAGCCGCTGCAGGACTTTGTCAACGAGCATGCCTGGGGCAGCGTATGGGCCCGCGACGGGCTGCCACTGAAGACTCGCAGCCTGATTACCCTGGCCACGCTGACGGCACTGAAGTGCCCGCAGGAACTCAAGGGCCATGTGCGCGGTGCGCTGAACAATGGCTGCACGGTGGAGGAAATTCGCGAGGCGCTACTGCATTGCGCGGTGTATGCAGGGGTGCCGGCGGCGATTGATGCCTTCCGTGCGGCGCAGGAAGTGATCGACAGTTACCAATAGGTTGCCTGTACCGGCCTCTTCGCGGGTAAACCCGCTCCCACAAGGGACCTCCACAGCTATCAAATCCTGTGGGGATCCCTGTGGGAGCGGGTTGACCCGCGAAGAGGCCGGGCCTGCCTTGTCTATTTGGCCTGGCGCGCCTTCTTCAGCTTGAAGGCCACCCACAGCACGGCAATCCACGCCGGAATCAGCATCACCGAAATGCGAATCGGCGGGGTCAGGTACATCACCACCAGGATCAGCACGATGAACGCCAGGCACAGGTAGTTGGTCAGCGGGTGCCCCAAGCTCTTGTAGAACGGGGTAATGCCGGCTGCCAGCTTGGCCTTGCGGAACTTCAGGTGGGTAATGCTGATGCTCGCCCAGTTGATCACCAGCGCCGATACCGCCAACGCCATCAGCAAGCCAAAGGCTTCACCCGGCATCAGGTAGTTGATCAGCACACACAGGCCGGTCGCGAAGGCCGACACACCCAGCGCGGTCAGTGGCACACCGCTGCGGCTCACTTTCAGCAACTGGCGTGGCGCGTCGCCCTGGCTGGCCAGACCGAACAACATGCGGCTGTTGGCGTACACGCAACTGTTGTACACCGACAGCGCGGCGGTCAGCACCACGATGTTGAGGATGGTCGCCACAAGATCACTGTCCAGTTCGTGGAAGATCATCACGAACGGGCTGCCGCCCTGCACCACTTTCTGCCATGGGTACAGCGACAGCAGCACCGCCAGGGCACCGATGTAGAAGATCAGGATGCGGTACACCACCTGGTTGGTGGCCTTGGGGATGCTCTGGCGCGGGTTGTCGGCCTCGGCGGCAGTGATGCCCACCAGCTCCAGGCCACCGAACGAGAACATGATCACTGCCAGGGCCATCACCAGACCGGTAACGCCGTTAGGGAAGAAGCCACCGTACTGCCACAGGTTGGCCACGCTGGCATCCGGGCCACCATGACCGCTGCTCAGCAACCAGGCGCCGAAACCGATCATGCTGACAATGGCCACCACCTTGACCAGGGCGAACCAGAACTCCATCTCGCCGTAGACCTTTACCTGGGTCAGGTTGATCAGGTTGATCACCACGAAGAAGATCGCCGCCGTGGCCCAGGTAGGGAAATCCGGCCACCAGTACTGCACGTAAATACCTACCGCCGTCAGCTCGGCCATGCCTACCAGGACGTATACCACCCAGTAGTTCCAGCCCGACACAAAGCCGGCGAACTCGCTCCAGTACTGGTGGGCGAAGTGGCTGAAGCTGCCGGCGACCGGCTCCTCCACTACCATTTCACCCAGCTGGCGCATGATCAGGAAGGCCATCAGGCCAGCAATGGCATACCCCAGCAGGACGGAGGGGCCGGCCAGCTGAATGGTCTGGGCGATGCCCAGGAACAACCCGGTACCGATAGCCCCGCCCAGCGCAATCAGCTGGATATGGCGATTCTTCAGCCCGCGCTGTAACCGCTCGGGCGTGCTCTGGTCTTGCATGAAGTGTCCTTTAGCTCAGTGAGGCAGTGTTGTTGCTGTTATTTGCAGTCAAGGATCTAGATCCATCCGCCCCACTGCAAGATGAAAATACCAATATTGGTGGTGATCGCCGCCATTAGCGTGGTAATCACGATGATCGACGCTGCCAGCTCATGGTTGCCGTTGGCCGCCCGCGCCATCACGTAGCTGGCCGCTGCAGTAGGGCTGCCAATGTACAGGAACAGGATACCCAGCTCCGCACCGCGAAAACCGCACAACCAGGCACCCAGGGTACCCAGCAGTGGCAGCCAGACCATTTTCACCAGGCTGACATCGAAGGCCAGCCTGCCGCTGTCGCGCAGGGCCGCCAGCGACAGGGTGCCGCCAATGCAGATCAGCGCCAGCGGCAAGGTCATCTGCGCCAGGTAGTCACCCGAGGTCAGCAACCAGTTGGGCAGCGGCACCTGGCCGTAGGCCATCGGGGTGGCCACCAGCACGCTGATGATCAGCGGGTTGCTGAAGATGCTCTTGCAAATGCTCCACGGGTCGGACTTCAGGTCTGGGCTGTACACCGCCAGCACCACCGCCGACAGCGAGTTGTACATGAGGATGACCAGGCCGGCGAGCACCGCGCCCAAGGATATACCGTAGTCTCCATACAGGCTGGCGGCCAAGGCCAGGCCGATTACGCCGTTGTTGCCGCGAAACGCGCCCTGGGTATAGATGCCCCGGTCCGCCAGCGGGCTGCGCCAGACAGCCATGCCCCAGGCAATGGCGAAGCCGACCAGGGTGGCGACGATGAAGTACAGGATGACCCCAGGCTTGACCGCTGAAGCAAGGTCGGCGTGGTAGATGCCGAGGAACAGCAGTGCTGGCATACAGACGTTGAACACCAGCTGCGAGGCGACGCGATTGAAATTGTCGTCGATCAGGTGGATGCGTTTGAGCAGCACGCCCATGAACAGCATGGCGAAGACCGGTGCCGTGATGTTCAGCGTCTGGATAAGAAGGGCGAGCATGCGCAAGCGATCCTGGAGGGGGTTGCCGTTAGGCGGCTAATGATACGCCAACGGCCGGGATTTGCGGGGATCGCGGGGTGCCATAGAGAATTTTCTGTCTGTACCGCCCTCTTCGCGGGTGAACCCGCTCCCACAGGACCTTCACAAGGCTCATGACCTGTGCAGTACCTGTGGGAGCGGGTTTACCCGCGAAAGGGCCGGCACTGACAGTAAAGATTCAGCGGCGAACTGGCCGCTTCTGCAGTTTGCGCTGCAAGGTCCGGCGGTGCATGCCCAGCGCCCGGGCGGTGGCCGAGATGTTGCCCTCGTGCTCGTTCAGCACGCGCTGGATATGCTCCCACTGCAGGCGGTCGACCGACATCGGGTTTTCCGGCACCAGGGTATCCAGGTCGGTGTGCTCCGACAGCAGCGCCGCCAGCACATCGTCAGCATCGGCCGGTTTGCACAGGTAATTGCAGGCACCGCGCTTGACCGCCTCCACCGCAGTGGCAATGCTCGAGTAGCCGGTCAGGATCACCACGCGCATTTCCGGGTCCAGCTCCAGCAGCTTGGGCAACAGCACCAGGCCGGAGTCGCCGTCCATCTTCAGGTCCAGCGTGGCGTAGTCCGGCAGGTCCTGCTGGGCCAGGATCAGGCCTTCTTCGGCCGAACTGGCAGTGCTCACGCGGAAACCGCGACGGCTCATGGCACGGGCCATGACGCGGGTGAAGGTGGCATCGTCATCCACCAGCAGCAGGTGCGGCAGCTCTTCGCTTTCGACCTGGTTTTCTTCGCTCATCATTCATCTCCTCGCTTGCCATAGGGCAGGCGCAGTTCGGTCAGGGTGCCACCCTGTTCATGACTATAGAGTTTCACCGAACCGCCCGCACGGGTCACGCTGGCCTTGCTCAAGAACAGGCCCAGGCCGAAGCCTTTGCCTTTGGTGGTAATGAAGGGTTTGCCGATGGCTTCGGCGATGGCCGGCGGCACGCCGGGGCCATGGTCACGGATGCTGATGACGATGTCCTGGCTATCCCAGTCCAGGCGTACTTCCAGGTCATCGGGGCAGGCATCGGCAGCATTGTTCAACAGGTTCAGCAGCGCCTGGGTCAGGTCCGGCGGCGGGATCAGGCGCGGCACCTGGCCATCGCGCAGTCGCTGGAAGCGGTAGCTGGCTTCCGGGCGCATCAGGTGCCAGCGGTTCAGCGCTTCGTCCAGCCAGGCCGTCACGTCCTGCTCAACCACGGCCAGACGGCGGTTGGCCTCGGCAGCGCGCACCAGCTGTTGCAGGGTCTCTTTGCACAGTTTCACCTGATCCTGAAGGATCTGCAGGTCTTCCTGCAACAGGGGGTCGGTGTGGTCTTGGCGCATTTCGTTGATCAGCACGCTCATGGTTGCCAATGGCGTGCCCAGTTCATGGGCGGCACCCGCAGCCTGGGTGGCCACGGCCAGCAGCTGCTCGTCGCGCAGGCTTTCTTCACGCCGCTCGGAACGCAACTGTTCCTGGCGGCGCAGCTCTTCGGCCATGCGCGCGGCAAAGAAGGTGATCACCGCCGCGGCCAAGGCAATGCTCAGCCACATGCCGTAGACCTGCATCTTGTCCCGCGCCATCGGTAGCCCTTCCAGCGGGTAGAACTGCACCAGCAGCAGGCTGTAGGCGGTCAGGGCAATGCCGGAAAGGATCAACGAATACAGCCACGGCAAGGTGACTGCGGCAATCGCCAGCGGCACCAGGTAATACGACACGAACGGGTTGGTCGAACCACCGGAGTAATACAGCAAGGCACTGTGGATCAGCAGGTCACAGGCCAGCTGCAGGGCGTACTCCATCTCGGTAACCGGCAACAACAGGCGCAGGCGCAGGGCCGTGAAGGCGCACAGCAGCGAGGACAAGGCCAAGGTGCCGGCCAGCGAAAGCCAGGGCAGCGGCAGCAGTTCGGTCCAGTAGGCAACGCCCACGGAGCCGGCCTGGGCAGCCAGGACCAGGACCCGAATGACGGTCAGGCGCCAGAGGTTCTGGCGGGTAGCGGACAGCGGTTGTACGGCGGCGAGCATGAGCTCTCCTGATGAGTGCTCCAGAAAAATCGGCTGGAGTATACCGAAGCCGGGCGCCCTGCTGCAGCGATGCGGCAAAGCGCCACACTTTGTCACACAGTCATGATGGCACTTTTGAACCCACTACACTGTTGCCGGTCTGATGGGCCATGCGTGGCATGGATGACCAGAGCCACGCCTTTTATTGCCAAGGAGTACCACATGCACATCCCACGTCGCGGCGCCGCCCTGATCATGTCCTGCGGCCTGCTCGCCAGCCTGCCAGCACTGGCTGCTGATGAACCGCGCTACAACCAGGTATCGCTGCGTGCCGAAGTCAGCAAGGAAGTGGCGCGCGACCTGATGGTCGTGACCCTGTACAGCGAAGCGCAGAACACCGACCCGGGCAAGCTCGCCAAGCAGATCACCGAAACCATGAACAAGGCCGTGCAGCAGTCGCGCCAGGTCAAGGACGTGAAGATCAGCCAAGGCAGCCGCAACAGCTACCCGGTGTATGACAGCAAGGGCCAGAAGATCACCGGCTGGCGCGAGCGCGCCGAGCTGCGCCTGGAAAGCGCCAACTTCCCCGCCCTGTCGCAGCTCACCGCCGACCTGCTGCAAGAGCTGAAAATGGGTGGCATGGACTTCTCCATCGCCCCGGCCACGCGCAAGGCCAGCGAGGACGCACTGCTCAAGGATGCGGTCGATGCCTTCAAGGCGCGCGCACAACTGGCCACCGAGGCGCTGGGTGGCAAGGGCTACAAAGTGGTCAGCCTGAACCTGAACAGCAGCGGTTATCCGCGCCCGTACCTGCGTAGCGCACCGATGGCGATGAAGGCCATGGGCGCGGATGAAGCGGCGCCGGCGCCGGATATCGAGGCGGGTACCAGTGAAGTGAGCATGAATGCTGATGGCTTGATCGAAGTGCAGATGCCGTAAAAACCACGAAACACCTGTAGGAGCGGCCTTGTGTCGCGATGGGTTGCAAAGCAGCCCCGGGATTTCAGCTGTACCTGAT